>JAYVKR010000042.1:0-13567 GCA_043768185.1 Flavobacterium sp. | reverse complement strand
AGTTGCTATAGAATTTATTATTGGAAAAGGCATTAAAGATTGTTGATTTTAGATGTTATATTGTTGATTTTAGATTTGAAATTTGATTAACAAATGCTAAATTTGTAAAGTATAAAAATAGTGTTTTTTTCAAAACAATTCTAAATTAAATCAAAAATTAAAGTTTATAAGTGCTAAATCTAAAATCTAAAATCGTTAATCAATAATCTCAAATCTTTATGACTTACGAAGGTGTTCTTACTAAAATGCAAACAGAATTTTCTAATCCTATAGAATATTATTTGGTTTTTGAAAATAGTTTTCTCAATTTAAATCAACTTTTAAATAAAAATTTAGAAATTCAATTTCAAGGTTATCAATGTTTACATTGTGGTAAAAAAAAGAAAATTTTTCGACAAGGTTTTTGTTATGATTGCTTTATGAGTAGCGCATCTGCTGGAGATTGGATTATGAAACCAGAACTTTCTACAGCACATTTAGAAATTGAAGATAGAGATTTAGAGTATGAAAAACGTGTGCAATTGCAACCACACATTGTATATTTAGCATTATCTAGTGAAGTAAAAGTTGGTGTAACCAGAATTACACAAGTGCCAACACGATGGATAGATCAAGGCGCAGTTGAGGCAATTGCAATTGTAGAAGTTCCCAACAGATATCTTGCAGGAATTACAGAAGTTGCTTTAAAAAATCATTATGCTGATAAAACCAACTGGCAAAAAATGCTAAAAAACGATTATGAAAAAGTTGATTTAATTGCCGAAAGATTAAAGTTAGAACATTTAATTCCCAATGAAGTTAAAGAATATTTTTATACAACAAAGGAAGATTTATATGTAATGCATTTTCCGGTTTTAGAATATCCTAAAAAAGTTACTAGTTTAAATCTTGATAAATTGCCCAATTTTTCTGGTAAATTAAAAGGAATAAAAGGACAATATTTACTCTTTGAAGATGGAACTGTTTTTAATGTTAGAACTTTTGAAGGTTATGTTGTAAAGATTGAGGTTTAAAAAATTTTACGTATATTTGATTTTTAAATTTACGTATATGAATACAAAACTTACCTTGTCTTTAGATGAAAATGTAATTAAAGAGGCAAAAAATTTAGCAAAGAAAAAAGGTAAAACTTTATCTGGAATTATTGAAAATTATTTAAAATCATTATTGCAACAAAAAGAAAATAACGTTGCCGATGTTTCTGATATTGTTTCTAGTTTGCTTGGATGTATTAAGCCATTAGATGATGATTTGGATTATAAAAAAATAGTATCAGAAGAAATTTTTAAAAAATATAAATAATGAAAAATTTCTTTTTAGATACAAATATTGTAATTGATGTATTAATTGATAGAAAACCTTTTTCTGACGACGGAAAAATTATTTTTGAAAATGGTATAAATAAAAAAATTAAACTTTATATATCAGCATTATCATATGCTACAATTTACTATTATATAAAAAAAAGCACATCTTCACACGAAAAAACAATGCTAATTTTAAATAAACTAAATTCATTTATAGAAACTACAGACGTAAATAATACTACAATAAAAAATGCATTAAATTCTAATTTTAAAGATTTTGAGGATGCAATCCAATATCATTCTGCAAAAAATAAAAGTATAGATGCAATTATCACTAGAAATTCTAAAGATTTTAAAAATAGTAGTTTGTTAATTTTTACTCCAGATGAAGCATTAGCAATATTATAAAATCTTTATAATATTTATAATTTAAGGTTTTTTAATGGTATCTTGTTTTTTCTTTTTAAACAATCCGTTTAGTAAATCTTTGGCTTTAGTTTTCACTTCGTCTTTAGTTACAGGAAGTTTAGTTTTGGTTGTATCACTAGGTTTTTTATTTTTATCAATTAATTTTTCTAGTTCGGTTTTTCCTTTTCCAATTAATTTTGTTTTTTGCTGTTTAATTAAATTATTTGCCAAAGTTGTTGTGGCAGTTTTTAAATCGGTAGATATTTTTGGCTGAGAAAATGATCCTAAAATAGAAGCATTTATTGGAATATTATCCAATTTATTGGCATCTGCAGGCGAAAGTTTAGCAATTAAATTATTAATTTCTGTACCTAAATATTTTGCAGGAACATCAAGTTTTAATGTGTAATTCATAATTTGGTCAAAACTGTGCGTTCCACCAATTGTTGCTTTTATATCTTGGTATTTTATATCAAATGGTTTTACATTTACTTTTCCATCTTTAAAAGTAATTGCTGCTTTTAAATCATTTAGATTCAATTTTTTCAAATCTATAAAATTCAAATTACTGTCCAATGCACTCAATAAACTAGAATTACTAGAATTTACAGTTGTAGATAATAATTGTCCAAGTAAATCGCCAGTTAATGTTTTTAAATCTGGAGTCATTTCTTTGGCATCAAGGTTTCCAGAAAGTTTTATTGTCGAATTTATTTTACCATTTATAATTCCGGCAATTGGAGCAATTTTTTTCAACATATCCAGTTGAGTAAACGATTGTGCAATATCAACTTGATTTAAATTCAAATTCATATTAAATTTTGGTGTTTTTTCTTTTGTAGAAACATCTCCGTTTATTCCAATCATTCCGCCAAAAATATTCGATTTTACATTTTGCAAAATAACTTTTTGATCTTTTACAATTAATTTACCAGATACATTTTTCAAAGTTAAATTATCATACAAAACCGTTGTTGCATTTGCAGTTACCGAACAATTTAAAAACGCAGGAATTTTCATTGCATCGGTTTTTGTTGCTGTTGTTTTACCTTTTGGTTCAGTAGTAGTCATGAAATCGTCAACTGCAATTTGATTAGAATTTAAATTAAAATTTCCTTTTAATTCTTGATTTCTAAATACAAATCCATAAAAATTTTCTAAAACTCCAGTTACATTTAAATCTGTTTTTCCAGTTGTAGCTTTAAATTCTTGAAGGTTAACTCTACTTGGATTAAATGTTACCATTGCAGTATTAATGTTCATAGTTTTACCGTTTTCGTCAGCATATTTAAAACCAGAAAGCGACATTGTACCAGCATTATTTATGTTTTCATATTGCGAATTTTCTACAGATTTCATATCGAATTTAGTAGTAACATCAGCTTTTAAAATTCCAGAAAGTGGTTTTTCTAATTTTATTGGATAAGCTTTAGAAAGATTTCCAAGATTAATTGTTCCTTTTAAAGCAGCATCAATCAAAGCATTTTCGGCAACATTTTTTATAGTTGCTTTGGCGTTAAAAACATCTTGATCTATTGCAAAAGAAAGTTTGTCTAAATTTATAAAAGTGTCATTTAATAATCCTGTTTCGTTGATTATTTTAGTATCAATTACAATATTTTGAACCGATTTTGGTAAGCTTGGATATTGAAACGAAGCATTGTTAGAAGCAATGGCAACATTAAATTTAGGCACAGATTTTTCAGAATATAATCCTTTTGCAAAACCAGTTACTGTAAAATCGCCAGTAGTTTTTACATTATCTAGCTTGCTTGCATACGCAGAAGGAATCAATGCTAAGAAGTTTTTAAACGAAGAAGTTGGTGTATTAAAAGTTAAATCATATTGTTGTCCAGCTTCAACTAATTGAATAAATCCGTTAAATTTTAATGGCAATTCATTAATTTTTGCAACGTTATCTTTAAAAGTGTATTTGCTGTTTTTTAAATCAATTCCGAGTACTGCATTCAACGAAATTTTTAATTTATTCATGTAATTCACCTTATCCATATCTAAAGAAATATTGGCTGTGGTTTTGGTGTCTAAATCTAAAATATCATTTGCAAAATCTCCGGTTCCAGAATGATTTATACTATCAAGAACCATTTTAATTTTAGTAGATTCATCAAAATATTTAAACTTGAAATTTTCTACATTGTAATCATTAATTTTTAAGGCAAGTGGTTTACTTTTTCCTCCATCTTTTTTATCTTGATTTTTTAATGCAATGTCATAATTTCCAATTCCATCTTTGTTAAAAATTATATTTACCAATCCGTTTTTAGACGAAAAAGATTCGATATTCATAGTTTCATCATCACTTTTAAACAATTCTTTTATCGACATTTTTAAATTTAATTCTTCAAATGAAACTAATGTATCACCAAGAAAAGGCGCTTTATTAATTACAGATAATTTAGTAATGGAAACATTGGCTTGCGGAAAACTTTTAAATAAACTCAAATCGGCTTCTGCGAAAGCAACTTTGGCATCAAGATTTTCGTTAATTGATTTTGCAATTTTAGCTTTTATTTGATCTTCAAATAAATAAGGAATTGCAAATGCTGCAACAATAAGTAATAAAAATACAATTCCAACTATTTTTAAAATTTTCTTAAACATAACTATAGATTTTGTAAAAAGGTTTAACAAAAAATGTGCCTTTAATTTGTAAAAATAGTGTTTTCTGTAGGTTTAGATTTGTAATTTTTTCTTAAAAGATTATATAATTAAGGTTTGTAATTAAAAAAATCCGTTTAAAATGAATTAAACGGATAGTTTTTTAATCTATAAAAAGTTGTTTTATATCAAACTCTAAATCTGGAAATAATGGACTTTTAATTTGGTCTAGATGCGTTTGAGGTTTTAAACCAATGTATTTTCCATTTTGTAAAGTGTAGATAAAAATTGTTTTGTCAAATGGTTCTATAATCCAATATTCTTTAACTTCGTTTTCTTCATATAAGTCAAATTTTATTCCCATTTCTCTTTCTGTATTTCCTGGCGAAAGAATTTCTACAATTAAATCTGGAGCGCCAATGCAACCTTTATCGTCTAGCTTTTCTCTGTCACAAATTATACAAATATCGGGTTGAACTACTGTAATTACTTGTTTGTCATCAGTGCTTTTTTTAAAATTTACTAATCTTACATCAAATGGCGCAGAATATAATCCGCAAGTATTTCCTTTAAAAGTTTCCCATAAAACACCATATAAATTTCCAGAAATTCGCTGATGAATTCTATTTGGCGCAGGACTCATTTTAAAAATTTTACCTTTTATAATTTCAATTCGTTCTTGAAATTGCCAAGTAAGATAATCTGCAAATGTGTAGCTTTTATTTAAATCTAAGTCTTCAAATTTAGTTACCATTGTAGTAAATATTATTTTTATAAAATTCAAATTTACAAAAAATCCGTTTAAAATGAATTAAACGGATTAATTTAAAAGTTTCTTTAACTACTGAATTTTTATCTCATAAGTCATTCTTGCCATAACTCCTTTTTGTGATGTAATTTGTTTAATTCGTTGAAGAATTAAATAATTTTCATCGCCAAGTTCTTCTTTTATCAAATTTTCTTTGCTTTGTGCTACACCAAAATTTTCTAGAATATCACCAAAATCTTTTTCAAATTCTGGAAAATCTTGCGTTCTATATTTTGATGTTTTTCCTAGTTTCGCTGCTTCTACTATTGCTTCGTCCAATCCGCCAATTTTATCTACTAAACCAATTTTTATAGCATCACTTCCTGTCCAAACTCTTCCTTGACCAATAGCATCAACTTGTTCAAATGTCATTTTTCTTCCAGTTGCAACTCGGTTTACAAATGTTGAATATATTTTTTCTACGCCTTCTTGAGCAAATCCTCTATAATTTTCATCTAAAGGTTTAAATGGTGAATATCCAGATGCATTTTCGTGCGTTTTAACAATTTCGGTATTTATTCCAATTTTGTTTGTGGCTTGCGAAAAGTTGGGTAGCATTCCAAAAACACCAATAGAACCAGTTATTGTATTTTCTTCTGCAAATATTTTATCTGCGTTGCAAGCAATGTAATATCCGCCAGAAGCTGCATAATTTCCCATAGAAACCACAACTGGTTTAACTTTTTTAGTCAATTCTATTTCTCTCCAAATTAATTCAGATGTTAATGCATTTCCGCCTGGACTATCAATTCTAAGTACAATTGCTTTTACATTTTTATCTTTTCTTGCTTCTTGTAACGATCTTCGCATTGCACCTTCGGCAATTACAGTTACGTCACCTTCGCCACTTTGTATTTCGCCTTGAGCATAAATAACTGCAATTTTATCTTTTGCGTCAAAATTTATAGAATTTGTAGCCACTTTTTCTGTATAATCTTCAATTGAAACGGAATCATAATCTTCATCTTCATCAATTTTTAATACTTTTTTAATATCAGAATGATAGACATCTTCATAAGCAATTTTATCAATAAGTTTCTCATTAATAGCCATTTCTGGAGTTCTTGCAAGCAATCCGTTGGCTACTAAATTCAATCGTTCTATAGATACATTTCTACTTTTAGAAACTTCTGTAATTACAGAACTCCATACTGAATTTAGTAATGCTGAAGTTTGTTCTTTATTGGCATCACTCATTTTATTTTCTAAAAATGGTTCTACCGCACTTTTATATTTTCCATGACGAATTACCTCTACTTTTACACCCGATATTTCTTGAAAATCTTTAAAAAACATAATCTCGGCAGATAATCCTTTAAATTCTAATTCTCCAATTGGATTTAAATAAATACTGTTGGCAACCGAGTTTAAATAATAATCGCGTTGCGAATAATAATCTGCATAAGAATAAACAAACTTTCCAGATTTTTTAAAGCTTTCTAGTTCATCTCTAAGTGCTTTTGTTTGCGCCAATCCTAAAGCTGATGTATTATTTAGAATAGAAATTCCTTTAATTTTATCATCTGTTTTAGCATATTCTATGGCTTTTATAACATCAAATAATCCATCGTGTTTGGCTTTAAAAAAATCAAAATCTTTATAATTTACTTTTCCAGCATAGTCATTATTAATTTTAGATAAATCTAATTCTATTACAGAATTACTCTTTACTTGAACGGTTTCGTCGCTATTACCAAACAAAGCACCAATTAACAATATCCCAAAAAAACAAATCATTAAAAACAAAAACAAACCAACAATTGTGGCCAATACATTTCCTAAAAATCTCATACTTTAATCTTTTTCTTTATTAGTAGTTAAAAACTCAATTTGTTACAAATCATTAACTTAAAGTTTTCACAAAAATAGTTATTAACAGATGCTACAAATATACTTTATTTCTAAAATTCTTTTAGTTATTTTGCCAAGTATGAATAAGCAACACAATATTGTACTTTCTCTTGGTAGTAATCTTGGCAATCGTCAAGAAAATATTGATCAATGTATTGAAATGTTGCATAACGAAGTTGGAACAATAGTAAAAGTTTCTTCGTTGTACGAATCTGATTCTTGGGGTTTTAAAAGCGATTCTTTTTATAATTGTTGTGTTTTACTTCATACAAATAAATCTGCACAAAAGGTTTTAAAAAGTTGTTTAAAAATTGAAAAAAAATTGGGTAGAACTAGAAATGATAGCAAAGAATATCAAGCAAGAATAATTGATATTGACATTATTTCTGTTGATGAAGACGTTTTTGTGTCGGATAATTTACAAATTCCGCACAAACATTTACAAGATAGATTGTTCGTAATTTTACCAATGAAAGAAGTTATAACAGATTGGAAACATCCTGTTTTGCAAAAATCTGTATCCGAATTAATTTCAATTTGTACAGATAAATCTAATTGCTTAAAACTTTTAAAACTTGAAAGTCCATTATCAAAAATTAAATTAGAACAATTTAATTACATTGCTATTGAAGGAAATATTGGCGCAGGAAAAACTACACTAACAACAAAAATTGCAGAAGATTTAAATGCAAAAACAGTTTTAGAACGCTTTGCAGACAATCCATTTTTACCTAAATTTTATAAAGACCAAAACCGTTATGCTTTTCCGCTAGAAATGTCTTTTTTGGCGGATAGATACCAACAAATATCAGATGATTTAGCTCAATTTGACCTTTTTAAAGATTTTGTTATTGCCGATTATCATATTTTTAAATCGTTAATATTTGCTAAAGTTACACTTGCAGAAGATGAAGTGCGACTATACAAAACGTTGTTTGATATTATCTACAAAGAAATGCCAAAACCAGATTTGTATATTTATTTGTATCAAAATACCGAGCGACTTTTACAAAATATAAAACGTAGAGGAAGAAGTTATGAGCAAGAAATACCGGCGGAATATCTAGAAAAAATAAACAATGGATATTTAGATTATATAAAAACTCAAAAACATTTGAATGTTTTAATCATTGATGTTTCCGAATTGGATTTTCTAAAAAATCAAGAAGATTATATTTTTATTTTGAATGAAATTAAAAAGAAACTTGATTAATGTTTCATTTTTGTAAAAATATCCCAAATAACAATTCCTGCACTTACAGATATATTTAATGAATGTTTGGTTCCCAATTGCGGAATTTCTAATGTTCCGTCACACATTTTAATTGCATCTTGAGAAACGCCATACACTTCATTTCCAAAAACTAAAGCGTATTTATGGTCTTGAATTGGAGTAAAATTATTTAACAATATTGAATTTTCAACTTGCTCAATTGCTAATACTTTTACTGAATTTTCTTTTAGGTTAGAAATTACTTCCAAAACATTACTATGATATTCCCAAGCCACAGTTTCTGTAGCACCAAGTGCCGTTTTATGAATTTCTTTATTTGGCGGAATTGCAGTTATACCACACAAATAAATTTTTTCAATTAAAAAAGCATCACAAGTTCTAAAAACAGAACCAATATTATTTAAACTCCTAATATCATCAAGAATAATAATAATTGGTGTTTTTTTAGAATTTTTAAAATCTTCAACACTTTTTCTTTCTAATTCTATATTCTCTAATTTTCTCATTTATTTTGTACTATTCAAAAAAAAACCACGCATTATACGTGGTTTTTGCATTCTATAATTTAAAAATTTAGCTTTTTGTAGTTTCTACAACTGGTGTAGTTGCTGCTGGTAAAACCGTTCCTTTAATTGTTAAAAGTTTAGTTTCTCCTTGAACAGCATTACTTTTTAATGTTATAGTTTTTTCAAATGGTTGTCCAGCTCTGTTTGTGTCATATTTTACTCCAATTACAGCTTTTTCACCTGGAGCAATTGGATCTTTAGGATAAGTTGGTACAGTACAACCGCAAGAACCATTAGCACTTGTAATAATTAATGGCTTGTTTCCATTATTTACAAATACAAATTCTCTTTTTCCATCAGCATTGTGAGGAATTGTTCCATAATCTATAACATCACTTTCAAAAAGCATTCCTGCACCTTCAACAGTTGGAATTTTTGGAGTGGCAACTTTAGTTGTAGCAACTTTTTTAGTTTTTTTTGCTTTAGTTTGAGCATTTGCAGTACTTAAACTAAATACAGACAACAATGCAATTAATACTATTTTTTTCATTTTATGGTTCTTTTATAATTTTTAATTAAGCAAATTTAGTTAAAAAAAATAATTCACATCACAATGAAAAGCAATTTTTTATTAAATGAAATGTTAATGGCACTTTTTCATTTTAAATAATTAAATTCGTGGACTTAATCTAAAATCAAAATCACATTGTCATCCAAAGAAAACGAGGTAAAAGAAACGCCATTAATGAAGCAATACAACGAGATAAAAAGAAAATATCCCGATGCGTGTTTGCTTTTTAGAGTTGGCGATTTTTATGAAACTTTTGGAGATGATGCAATTCGTGCATCTAAAATTTTAGGAATTACCTTAACTAAACGAGGTGCAGGTTCTGCCACAGAAACTGCATTGGCTGGATTTCCTCATCATTCTATAAATACTTATTTGCCTAAATTAGTAAAAGCTGGACTTAGAGTTGCCATTTGCGATCAACTTGAAGATCCTAAAATGACTAAAACAATTGTAAAACGTGGTGTAACAGAATTGGTTACTCCAGGAGTTTCTATGAATGATGAGGTGTTACAATCTAAATCGAATAATTTTTTGGCAGCAATTTTCTTTGGAAAATTAAATTTAGGAATAGCTTTTCTTGACGTTTCTACTGGAGAATTTCTTACTTCACAAGGAAATGTTGAATATATTGATAAGTTACTTCAAAATTTTAGTCCAAGTGAAATTCTAATTCAAAAAAATAATAAAAGTCAATTTGCTTCTAGTTTTGGTGAAGATTTTAATACTTTTTACCTAGAAGATTGGATTTACAAAGAAGATTATGCCTTTGAAACCTTAACCAATCATTTTCAAACCAATTCTTTAAAGGGTTTTGGTATAGAAGAATTACCAGATGGAATTGTTGCTTGTGGTGCTATTTTATATTATTTATCAGAAACGCAACACAATAAAGTACAGCATATTACAAATATTCAACGTATTGCAGAAGATGCCTATGTTTGGATGGACCGATTTACAATTAGAAATCTAGAATTGTATCATAGTTACAATCCAAACGCTGTAACATTATTAGATGTAATAGATAAAACGCTTTCGCCAATGGGAGGAAGATTATTAAAAAGATGGTTGGCATTGCCTTTAAAAGATATAAATAAAATAAAAAGTAGGCATGAAGTTGTTACTTATTTAAAAGACAATTTAGATATTCTTACTAAAATTCAAAATCAAATAAAACAAATTTCCGATTTAGAACGATTAATTTCTAAAATTGCCACAGGAAAAGTTTCGCCAAGAGAAATTATTTATTTAAAAGAGTCATTAGATGCAATAATTCCTGTAAAAAATTTAGCATTAGATAGTAAACAAGAAGCCGTTAGAGTAATTGGCGATAGTTTACACAGTTGCGATTTACTACGTGAAAAAATTACAACCACTTTAAATCAAGATGCGCCAGTTGCAGTTGCTAAAGGAAATGCAATTGCAAAAGGAATAAATGAAGAATTGGATGAACTTAGAGCAATTTCTACATCTGGCAAAGAATTTCTAGAAGGAATTGAAAAAAGAGAATCTGATGCAACAGGAATTTCATCATTAAAAATATCATTTAATAATGTTTTTGGATATTATATTGAAGTTAGAAATACACACAAAGATAAAGTGCCACAAGAATGGATTAGAAAGCAAACGCTAGTAAATGCAGAAAGATATATTACTGAAGAATTAAAAGAATATGAAACTAAAATTCTTGGTGCCGAAGAAAAAATACATCAAATAGAAACTCAATTATTTGAACAATTAATTAATTGGATTGCAACCTACATAAAACCAGTTCAGCTAAATGCTAATTTAATTGCTCAGCTAGATTGTTTAACCTCATTTGCACAATTAGCAATAGAAAATAAGTATGTTTGTCCAACAATTGATGAATCGTTAGAACTTGAAATTACAAATGGAAGACATCCAGTTATAGAAAAACAATTACCAGTTGGAGTTCCCTATATTGCGAATGATGTTTTTTTAGACAGAGAAACGCAGCAATTAATAATGATAACAGGACCAAATATGTCTGGAAAATCTGCAATTTTACGTCAAACAGCTTTAATTGTTTTGCTTGCGCAAATGGGAAGCTTTGTTCCTGCTGAAGCTGTAAGAATGGGAATTATAGATAAAATTTTTACCAGAGTAGGAGCAAGCGACAATATTTCTATGGGAGAATCTACTTTTATGGTAGAAATGAATGAAACCGCTTCAATATTAAATAATATATCTGATAGAAGTTTAGTATTATTAGACGAAATAGGAAGAGGAACAAGTACTTATGACGGAATTTCTATAGCTTGGGCAATTGCCGATTTTTTACACGAAAATCCAGCCAAACCCAAAACATTATTTGCCACTCATTACCACGAATTAAATGAAATGAGTGAACAATTACCTAGAATTAAAAATTATAATGTAGCGGTAAAAGAATTAAAAGACAATGTACTTTTTATTAGAAAATTAATTGCTGGCGGAAGCGCACACAGTTTTGGAATTCACGTTGCTAAAATGGCTGGAATGCCACAAACAGTAATTCAAAAAGCTCAAAAATTATTAAAAAAATTAGAGAAAAATCACTCAAGTGAAGAACTTTCTGGAATAAAATCTATGAAAGAAGATGTTCAACTTAGTATTTTTAATCTAGATGATCCGTTGCTTGAAGAAATTAAAGAAGAAATTTTAGGTTTAGACATTAACACTTTAACGCCAGTAGAAGCATTAATGAAATTAAATGAAATAAAAAGAATGTTATTAAAAAAGTAAATAATACGTTATCAGATAATTAACATATTTAAACTATTTTTTTCAATAAAATCTTTGTGTAATTCAATTTTAATACTACATTTGCAACCGCAATACTGAACAAGTATTTACGTTCTAAATAAAATTTATACTGCGAAAATAGCTCAATTGCTAATATGCGATTCCGTTTCTTGCGAATCGAGTTCAACATTTGAATTTTTTTTGTAAAATATGCGAAAATAGCTCAGTTGGTAGAGCGCGACCTTGCCAAGGTCGAGGTCGCGGGTTCGAATCCCGTTTTTCGCTCTTTACTATAAAATTATAAATAGTAATTTATAATTTATGTTTGCTTACTAGTAAGCACAATGCTTGGGTGGTGAAATTGGTAGACACGCTGGACTTAAAATCCAGTGACTGTAATGGTCGTACGGGTTCAAGTCCCGTCCCGAGTACAAAGAAGCTTCAAACTAATGTTTGGAGCTTTTTTTATTTATTATTTCTAGAAATTTACCTTACACTTTTATGGGAACTTTTGTAATTACAAAAAGAATTAATGGCTATTACAAATATGAGTTTACTTCTAGAAAAGGAAAAACTATCTTTATTAGTAACGATTTTGAATTGCGATTTGAATGTGAAGAAGATATTTCAATATTAAAAAACGATATTGAAAAAGTTTTTTTTATGAAATTTAAATCTAAAAACGGAAAATTATACTTTAAAATAATTTTAAGTGAAAAAGAAATTGCTGTTAGCAGAAAATATACAACTCCATTTTTAATGCAAAGAGCAATTGATGAAATAATCAGATCAATTACTAAATCTGAAATTCTAGATTTTTCTAATCAAGATGTTTTATTTCCTTCAGAGGAGGAATTATTTGGGTAATTTGATTTTATTGCATAAAAAAAGTCTCGCATAGCGAGACTTTTTATAAACTAGAAATTAATTTCTAATTATTTTTTTTCAGTTGCAGGTGCAGCTACTGGAGCAGCTTCTACAGCAGCTTCAACTTTTTCAGTTGCAGCAGCAGCAGTAGAATCAACAGTTTCAGTTGCAGCAGCAGCAGTAGAATCTACAGCTTCAGTTGTAGCTTCAGCAGCAGTGTCAGCTTGTTTACAAGATACTACAGTTAATGCAGCAACGATAGCTAAACTTAAAAATACTTTTTTCATCTTAATTTAATATAAAAGGTTAATTACTAATTCGGAACAAAGATATAAATTTTTTCAATCGGAAAAATTTTATTTTAACTTTTTTTTAAAACTTTAATCTTTTTATTCCTGCAAATGTATTTACAATATTCGTGCCAAACTTTAAAATTAAGTTAAATTTATTTTTTCTTAGTTGGATATATGATTTTCAGTTCGTTAATGATGTTTTTAGCACCAGCGAACTTATCAATTATGAATAAAACGTATCTGGCATCGACCATAATGTTTCTGCAAATCTCTGGAGAATAATAAATATCGCTCATTGTTCCTTCCCAAACTCTGTCAAAATTTAAGCCAATTAAGTTTCCGTTTGCATCTAATGCTGGAC
>JAYVKR010000041.1:0-3743 GCA_043768185.1 Flavobacterium sp. | reverse complement strand
CCAAGCATATCTGTTACTTTTATGGAGGCGTTTTGTATTGCGTAATTGGTGTTAATTTCTAGAGAATTTTTTATTGGATTTTTAATCCAAATGCTGTTTGAAATTTGGTTAATATTGGTTGATAAATTCTCTGGCGATAATTTAAAAAGACAAAAATCTATATTGCCATTATTTAAATCTGTAATTTCACCAGATTGTGACGATTCTGTTTCACCTGCAATTAAGTAACTACCATCATTAATTTGTGTAATACCAAACCCTAAATCTCTATTCATACCGCCATAAGTTTTTTGCCATAAAATATTCCCTAAAGAATTGATTTTAATAATCCAAAAATCATAGTTACCTCTTGAATTTTCAGATTTATCACCAGAAATATTTGAGTTAGACCAACCTAGAATAACATATCCGTCATCAAGCGAATTTAAAATTGAGTAACAGCCATCTATTTGATTTCCTCCAATATTTTTCTGCCATTCAATATTACCACTAAAATTTAATTTGACTACCCAGATATCAAAAGATCCATTAGAACTTTGTGTCTTGTTTCCAGAAATTCCTGAATTTGAATTTCCAGCAAAAACATAACCACCATCGTCTGATAGCACAACATCATAAGTTTCATCAATACTAGTACCACCTAATGTTTTATCCCAAATAACATTTCCAAAGCTATCAATTTTTACTACCCAAAAGTCACTATCTACATCCCAAGCAATTTCTGTTTTTTCCCAAGAAATATTTGAATTTGAAGAACCAGCAAGAATGTATCCATTATCTAGGGTTTTTATCATAGAGTTTAAAACCTCACCATTACTTCCACCTATCGTTTTATCCCATATTAGAGTTCCTTGATTATCTAATTTTACTAACCAAAAATCTCTGTAACCTCTTGCGTTTGAAGTTTTATCTCCTGAAATTGGTGAGTTTGAACTACCTCCAATTAAGATATTTCCATCATTTGTTATATCTAATGAAGATGCAAAATCATCACCACTTCCACCAATTGTTTTATCCCAAATTACAACTCCATTATTGTTTAATTTTATTATCCAATAATCCCATCCACCTTTTGAATTTTCTGTTTTGTAACCGGAAATATTAGAATTAGATTCACATGATATTATATAACCGTTATCGGATGTTTGCTTAATTTTAGCTTGACTATCTGCACCAGTACCACCTATTCTTTTTTGCCACTCAATAGTACCTAAAATATTTAATTTTACAATCCATAAATCATATGCAAAACCCCAAATATTATTTTCAGTTACATCTCCAGACGAAACAGATAAGGTGGTTCCTGATAAAACGGAACCACCATCTAATGTTTTTTGAATACTCCTTAGGTTTTCAGAGCTAATACCACCATATACTTTTTGCCATTCAATAGTTGGTGCTTGGGAATACATTAATGAGCAAGAAGTAAGTAAAAAATAAATTATTTTTTTCATAATTAAAAAAATAAAAGCAAGTAAGTTGCAATTAATTTACTTGCTTGTTGATATTATGGTTTATAAAAAACGGATTCTGTTTTTGCACCAGATGTAGTTTCTTTTTTTAATTTGTAATAACGTTCGCTCAACAACCTATCAAAAAGTTCTGGATCTTTAACTTGAATGGTATTGAGTTGTTCTATTGTAACATTCATATCAAGAAGTTCTTCTGTTGAAAGTACAATACCACCTATAAACGCCTCGTCTGTGCAATCTTGACCTCTACATACAGTTTCTGCTTATCCAAAGTTAGTATTTAAGTTAGTTAAACCTGGTGCAAGTTGAGCAATACCTACAGGACAATTAAATGGTGGTAAACTTATAAACGGAATTTGGTTAGTTTCGTAAGTGGTAAAATCTGGCATTTGGTTCTCGGGAAATAAATATGTAAACCCTTCTTGAAACTTGAATTGCTCTGTGTAACCTCTACATACTTTTGCAGTCCCATCACCATTATCTGTAGTGCTTAAAATATTTTGAGAAACAATTTTTATTCTTTCATATGGTTTATATAATCTCTCTACTGTAGTTATAGCTTGTGTAATATTAACAGTTAGAATACCAGTATTACCAACAATAAGTGCTGCTGGTACATTGTTAAGAATATAGTTTCTCATAAATGCGCTTTGACCAGCAGTAAAAGTATAATTTTTAGTGCCATTACTTACTCCTAAACAACCTGTATGATTAAAACTTGTTCCCACATCATCATATGAATATGACATAAAATTACCATATTTTATATTTTCAAAATCTAAATAGGTGTCGTTTATATCTACATTTTGACTCATCGTAGTTTGATTTGGAATAGCTTGACAAAAATCTGTACTATAGCGTGAAGGATGAAAATTTCCAACAGCTGGAGTATCAGTAATCATATCACCTGCAAATGTAGCATTAAACAATGGATCAGTTGTATTTCTAGTAACATTTTTCACTAATAAATGTTGGATAAATAGGATTAGTTGGTATTTTAAAACTTTTAAAAATGTGACTTAAGCCAAGTGTATGTCCCATTTCATGACAAATTACAAAATTTTTGTCAAATCTATAGTCATTTTCACTTCCGTTGCCAAGAGGTCTTACTCCAAAATAGGAAGGTAAACTAAAAATTAAAATTGGTCTGCCTATACTTGCAATTGCCTTTACTTTTTGATATGTATGTTGTAATTCATTAGTTATGGTATTAAACGGAGTTAATAATTGATCTACAAAATTTAAGTTAATTACATCTTTATCACATAAATCTACCATTTGATCTTGTCTTGCAAAAACACCGTTAACATTATCAGTACTATTCTCAATCATTGTTAAATGACCATTACCATCATTGCCACCATAAATCTGAAATCCAGTATATTTAAAAAAGATATTAAATTGGTTGAAATTAATATTTAAATCCTTTACAATTTCTTGAAATTGTTGATCTCCAAAAGGAATATTATTTCTAGTACACCAGTTTGTACCATTTTCTCTATTAAAAATATTTATTTTAATATTAAAAACCATCGGAGTTAAAGGATTGTCAATTATTAAATCATGATTATTAAAATTTGACATTCGTGCATTTATAGATTCTTGAATTCCATAATAGTTGCAGGGTTCATTTTGTTGTGCATATAAATTTGCTGTAAAATATATTAATGCAAAAAGGATTATTATTTTTTTCATAAATTAGAATATTTTGTTGTATAAAGGTTAAAAAAGTCATATTAGCTTTTAGATTATCGTGGGTTATTCTAACACATTCCCACGAAAAGCTTTTTTAACCTTCTTCTTTTTACAATTAAATATTCTATTTTCGCTGTAAGCTGTAAGCTGTAATAAATTTAGTATTTATAAATGAATTATGCAACATTTTAACTTTTTATTTAAAGTAAAGTTAGTAAATAAAATAATACAAAATAATTATTTGTTAGTTTTTTTCTTATATTTCTTATTTTTTTTCTTGTTAAATATTAGTGTTAAAGTTTAAAACATAAAAAAAGTCTCCGATTTGGAGACTTTTCAAATTTAATTTATTGAAATTATTTATTGTTTCACAATTTTCTTAGTAACACTAGTTCCATCATTAGATATAGTTACCAAATAAATACCATTAGACAAAGAAACAGGAATTTCTAAACTACCATTTATTGAAACATTTGAAGTAGAAAATAATTCTTTTCCAAGCATATCTGTTACTTTTATGGAGGCGTTTTGTATTGCGTAATTGGTGTTAATTTCTAGAGAATTTTTTATTGGATT
>JAYVKR010000040.1:0-6176 GCA_043768185.1 Flavobacterium sp. | reverse complement strand
ACCAAATACATTAGGTTAATCATCTTCTGTCTAGGGGTTAATTTTCCTCCTGCCATTTTTTCTAATTAGTTTAGTTTAAAATTGTTTTATATAAATTTAGTTTAAAACTAATTATCCTTTGTTACTCATTGCAGAAAGCATTCCACCATATACATTGTTTAATGTAGATAAGTTAGAAGTTAACGATTGCATTTGATCTTTTAATTTTAAGTTGTTTTCTGCAACCTCATTATTTATTTGTGCGTTTCTTTCGGCACTTTGCAATTGAACTTGGTATAAACCGTTTAAAGCTTCCATTTGTGTAGCAGCTTTACCCATTTCTTCTGCATATTTCTTTTGTCCTGCCATTGCATCAACTGTAGGCGAAATTGATTTAGCTGCGCCTTCGAAATTTTTAATACTATTTCCTAAGCTTGCCATTAATTCACCATCAATTTTAGCATCTTTTAACATTGCATCTAATTTTTGAGATAATAAACCTTGAGCTTCTTTAGGATCTTCTTTTTTAACTTTTTCTTTAGCAACACCACCAGCAAGTTCTGGATAAACTAAAGACCAATCAAGTTCACTATCTACTGGTTCAAATGCAGACAATGCGAAAATTAATGCTTCAGTTAATAACCCAATTGATAGCATTAGTGTTCCTGTTAAAGGACCTAATTCGTAGTGCGTAATTTTAAATAAAGCTCCAACGATTACAACTGCTGCTCCCATTCCATAAGCAAAGTTCATTGCTTTTTTACTTAATAATGCCATAATAAATAATAATTTTAGTTAGTTAAGTTTAATATAATTTAAGTTAGTTAAATTTTAGTTTAAAGTTTTACTGGTTTTTTACCATTTCCAGTTGTTTGTGTTCCCATGTAATCTTGTACTGTTCTAAATCCGATGTAGCTTCTAGCAGTATCTTTGTATTCAAAATCTCTAGTACTTACTTGTAAAAGTAAGACACATCTTTCCAAGAACCACCACGAACAACTTTACGATTGTTAGAATCATCTGCCACATTTGGGTTCATAGTAGAAACATACTCGTAAGATGATGCATCATAAGAAGAATCTGTCCACTCAGAAACGTTTCCTGCCATGTTATATAAATTATAACCATTTGGCTCATAAGATTTTGCCTCTACAGTATATAATGATTGATCGGCTGCGTAATCTCCACGGTTTGGTTTAAAGTTTGCCATAAAACAACCTCTATCATTTTTAGTATATGGTCCACCCCAAGGATAAGTACCAGATTCTAAACCACCACGAGCTGCATATTCCCATTCTGCTTCTGTAGGAAGACGGAAAGAATTAATTAAATCTCTTCCTTTTTTCTTTTTAACATAAATATTTTTGTTTAATGTTCTCCAAGCGCAAAAAGCTTTTGCTTGTTTCCAATTCACTCCAACTACAGGATAATCTCCATAAGCTTGGTGCCAAAAATAATCATTATGCATTGGCTCATTATATGAATAAGCGAAATCCTTAATCCAAGCGGTTGTATCTGGATAGATTTTAGTATTTTCTGTTTTAATAAATTTACTTCTTTTACCCACTTTAGCTTTTGCCGCAGCTTGAATGTCCATCCAAGAGTAATGAAATTGTAATTTATTTACATCAATTGTTCTTAAACCGTTAAAAGATTCGGCAACTGGCAAATACATAGTATCCATAACTTCTGTATAATATTCGTCTGGATATTTTTTTGTATCTGTAATTAACTTAGATTTTCTATTAAGTGGTCTTCCTGCAAATGGATCATCTGCTGTGCCTACACTATAATAGTTTTCATACATGTATTTATCATATGGTGTCATTTTAGCAGGATCAGTATCTGCGAAAGCAAAATCTCCAATACTACCAGTTTTCCCACCTTTACCACCTTTTCCTGTTGCACCAGCTTTTATACCAGTTTCATCAGCTAAAGTAGCCAAACGAACTCTAATTACAGAATCTTTAACCCATTCTACAAATTGACGGTACTCGCTATTTGTAATTTCGGTTTCGTCCATGTAAAAAGATCTTACAGTAACGGTTTTAGTAGGTGCATCTTGTACGTTAGCTAAATCATCGTCTGATTTACCCATAATAAATGCTCCACCAGGAACTAATGTCATACCATAAGGTTTCTCTGGATGCCATTTTTTACCTTTAACTCCTACCAGTTCGCCTTTGTCGCTAGATTTACCGCAACTGATTAGTAGTGTTAAAACAGATGCAAATGCAATGAACTTCTTCATATTAATTTGGGTTAATTATGTAATTAATTTTAAGGGCGTAAACCTATCTAATTTTTTTGAAAAAAACAATTAAATGGTTCACATTTTTTATATTGATGATTCAAAAGTAGAAAAATTTTTGATAACTACAAAATAAATAATCGATAAAATGCAATAATAATCGATAAAATGCTTAAAAATATATTTTTAGTGTAATTTAACTTACATAAATAGCGAAAAGTTAAATTTTGTCGATGTTTTACTCTAAATAATACTCTTTCTTTGTGCTTTCCACCAACGTTCTGGGAACTCTTGGTTGGTTGCAGCAATGTAATCTTGGTGCGTACACGGTAATAACGTATTTTTTTTTAGTTTATTATTAACATTTGAAAAAAAAGGTATTTCTATCCACCAACGCTCTGTTTTATCGCTTTTATAAAAGACAATATCATCCTCTTCTAGCGGAACAATGTATTTTAAATAATTATTTTTGCTTCCGAAAGGATATTCGTTAGATCTAAAATTAACTCCTTCTATAAAGTACCAAATAATTTGAGCAATTAAAACCGATTCTTGTTTGGTATTATTATGATTAAACAATCCAAAAACAGATACTTTATCGCTTATTCCAGAATATCTTGCTAAGGTACATATTTCTTTTCCGTTAAATCCGTTGGGCACAAAAGTAATTAAATTTCCTGAATCTGAGGACTTTACAGATGTTAAATCTAAACTTATTATATCTGCATCTCTAAAAACTGGCTCTGAAATAGTAATAGTATTGCAAATTTCTCCAAGTCGATAAGCATCAAAATATAATTTTTCTAATAAATCTATCTCTTCTTGCGAATTATAATAGGTTTGATATCCTATATTACTATAATTAAAAAGATTATTTGGTTCTTCAACAATAATTTTAGAAAGATATGATTCTGATGGTTTTAATCCTTCTTCCTTTCCTAAATCAAATTTAGAATCTATAGAAACTAAATTTACCATTTGATCTAATGTATCAAAAGCACGATAAATAGCATACGTTATATCTTGACAACCACCAATAACTATAGGAATAATATTTTTTTTAATTAATGTTGCAACAACTTTTTGAACTGCAAAATAAGTATCGTTTAATGAATTTCCGGGTAAAATATCACCTAAATCTGCAATAGTTTGACTCCAATTTCCAGGAAATAAAGAATATAATTCTTTTCTTATAATGGATAAATCAACACTTTTATTATTATTTAAATTTCCTCTATTCTCTAAAACTCCAATAATTGCAATTTTTACTTTACTTAAATCTGGAAATTCTTCATTAGTGTGAAATACAACTTTACTAGACAAATGTTGTGATGACTGATTTTTAATATCAATCATTAAATTAGTATCTATTGGTGATAAAAAATCGAACTCCATTTATTACTTCTTTTTTGAAACTACTTTTTTAGCTGGTGATTTTTTAACAGCAACTTTCTTTGCAGGTGATTTTTTCTCAATCATTTCTTGAACTTCGGCTAATGTTAATTTTGTGGCATCAACATCTTTACTTAATTCAATTTTGATTTTACCTTTGGTAATTTCACTTCTTCCCCAACGTGCTTTTTGAACCAAAATTCCTTCTGCTTCCCAATTGTGAATTACCTTATCAATATTTTTTTGAAGTTTATCTTCTATAATAGTTTCAATATCTTGTTGAGATAAATCATTAAAATTATATTTAGTGCTTACATTTATAAAAATTCCGTTCCATTTTATAAATGGTCCAAATCTACCTGTACCTTTTTGAACGCCTTCGCCTTTGTAAACTGCAATTGGTGCATCAGCTTGTGCTTTTTCATCAATTAAAATTTTGGCTCTTTCTAAATCTACATCTAATGGTTCTTCACCTTTTGGAAGCGATACAAAAACAGCCCCAAAACGAATAAATGGTCCATATCTTCCTAAACTAACCTCAACTTCTTCTCCTTTATATGTTCCTAACGCTTTTGGAAGTAAAAATAAATTTAATGCTTCTTCCAAAGTAATATTTCCCATATTTTGTTCTGGGCGCAAACTTGCAAATTTCTTTTCTTCGTCTTCGCTATCACCAATTTGTGCCATAGCTCCAAATTTTCCTAAACGTACTAAAACTGTTTTACCTGATTCTGGATGTTTTCCCAAAATTCGTTCGCCACTTTCTCTATCAGCATTTGCTTCTACATCTTTTACATTGGGATGAAATTTATCATAAAACTCTTGCATCATTTTTGTCCAATTGATGTTTCCTTCTGCAATTTCATCAAAATCTTGTTCTACTTTGGCAGTAAAATTGTAATCTAAAATATTTTCAAAATTCTTAACTAAGAAATCTGTAACAATAGTTCCAATATCTGTGGGAACTAATTTTCCTTTGTCTGAACCTGTATTTTCTTTCAACATTTTATCAGAAACTTTTCCTGATTGTAATGTTAATTGAGTATAGTTGCGTTCTTGACCTTCTAATGTTCCTTTTTCTACATAACTTCGGTTTATGATAGTAGAAATTGTTGGAGCATAAGTTGATGGACGACCAATTCCTAATTCTTCTAATTTTTTTACTAACGAAGCTTCTGTATAACGACTTGGTGGACGCGAATATCTTTCGGTTGCTGTGATGTAATTATTAATCAACTTTTCATTGACTTTCATTGCTGGCAACATTCCTTCTTGTTCATCTTCATCATCGTCATTTCCTTCTAAATATACTTTTAGGAAACCTTCAAATTTGATCACTTCTCCAGATGCTGTAAAAATTTCTTGATGATTATTAGCTTCAATTTTTACATTGGTACGTTCCAATTCGGCATCACTCATTTGCGAAGCCAAAGTTCTTTTCCAAATTAAATCATATAAACGAGCTTGATCTCTATCAATATTCACCGTGTGACGCGACATATCTGTAGGTCGAATGGCTTCGTGTGCTTCTTGTGCGCCTTTACTTTTATTTACAAATGTTCTTGGCTTAGAAAATTCTTTTCCGTAGGATTTTATGATTTCGGCTTGCGCTGCTTCCATAGCATCTTTAGAAAGATTCACAGAATCGGTTCTCATATAAGTAATTAATCCTGCTTCGTATAATCGTTGTGCCAATTGCATTGTAATTCCAACAGGAAGATATAATTTACGAGCTGCTTCTTGTTGTAAAGTTGAAGTAGTAAATGGTCCAGCTGGAAATTTTTTAGTAGGTTTGGTTTCTAAATCGGCTACCTTATAATTAGAACCAATATTTTTGGCAAGAAAATCTTCGGCTTCTTTTTTAGTATTAAAATTCTTTGGTAATTTAGCTTTGAAAGCTCTTCCTGCTTCGTTTACAAACTCGGCAACAACAGAATAACTTGCTTGTGCTTTAAAATTTTGAATTTCTCTTTCTCTTTCAACAATTAATCGTACGGAAACCGATTGTACTCGTCCTGCAGAAAGTCCGCCTTTAATTTTTCTCCATAAAACTGGCGATAGTTCGTAACCAACCAATCTGTCTAAAACTCTTCGTGCTTGTTGTGCATTTACTAAATTATAATCTATTTCTCTCGGATTTTCGATTGCTTTTAGAATGGCAGTTTTGGTAATTTCGTGAAAAACAATTCGTTTTGTTTTGTTTTTATCAAGATGTAATTCTTCTGATAAATGCCAAGAAATGGCTTCACCTTCGCGATCTTCATCGGAAGCTAGCCAAACCATATCGGCTTTTTTTGCAAGTCCTCTTAATTTAGTTACCAATGCTTTTTTATCGGCTGAAACTTCGTATTTGGGTTTGAATCCGTTTTCTACATCTACTCCTATTTCTTTAGATGGCAAATCGGCAATGTGACCATAACTTGATTCTACTTGGTAATCTGCTCCAAGAAATTTTTCGATGGTTTTTGCTTTTGCTGGTGACTCTACTATTACTAAATTTTTTGCCATTTACTTTTTGTTTGTGAGGCAAAAGTAGAAGTTTTTTTTAGATTTA
>JAYVKR010000039.1:0-7597 GCA_043768185.1 Flavobacterium sp. | reverse complement strand
CAAATTCAAAAATCAAATTCAAAAATCAAATTCAAAAATCAAATTCAAAAATCAAATTCAAAAATCAAATTCAAAAATCAAATTCAAAAATCAATATATAAACTTAAATTCCAAATAGCAAATAGCAAATTCCAAATAAATTCCAATATTTTAAATTCTAAATTTAAAAACGATTTTAATATAAAAGTACTATTTCAAATATATTCAGTTTTAATGCCAATCTCTAATTAGTGTTGACCGATTTCTATTAATTTATCATAATCAAAAATAGTAAATATTGGTTTAATATCGTTACTACTATTTAACCATTTATTTTCAAAATCTACAGGCGATAACTTACCTAAATTGTTATGAGGTCTTTTAATATTATAATGATTAACTGCTTTTTCTAGACATTTTTTTAGATCTTCATATGTTTTAGGTTTCCAGTAATTTAAATATTCTTCTTTTATTGTTTTATTTATTCTTTCTGCATAAGCATTATCTTGGGCAGAAATTGACATACTTATTTCACAATTATTTTCTTTTAAGAGTTTAATATACTCTATATAATTGTATTGACTTCCTCTATCAGAATGGTGTATCATTGGAGCTTCATTGTTCTTTAAAGCCATTTGCATAGCATTCATATTTGCAGTTGCTCTCATGTGGTTTGAAACTTGATAACCTACAATTTTCTTTGTGTAAACATCTATTATAAATACTGCATAATAAAATTTTCCTTCTACATAAATATAGGTTATATCTGATTGCCATATCATTGATGGTGAATAAACAGACATTGATTGTATTAAATTCGGATAATAAACTCTTGATGAAAAAGTAGTTCTTCGATAATTTTTATTTTTTTTAATTCTAAATCCTAATTCCATAAAAGCGTCGATAAATCGATCTCTTCCTATGAAATTTGGTTTTAATGTAGCATACATTTTTTCAACCCCACAACCAGGATGTTCTTTTCTTAGTTCTTCTGCTTCTAAAAGTAAAAAGTTCATTTTTTCATCAAAAATAGTCTGACGTTTTTGATATTGACTTACGGCTTGTTTACTTATATTCAAAACTTTGTACAAATGATTCATTGAAAAACTTATCTGTTTTTTATTTTTTCTGAACCATTCGATTGTGAGGTGTTGTAATTTTTTTTTATATCAACATTTAAATCATCTTTAGCAATGTCTATCATTTTTTCTAAATAATCAATCTTGATTTGTTTTTGTCCAACAGCTTGTTCTAGTTCCTTAATCTTAAGTTCTAGTTGTTTTAATTTCTCTATGCTACTCTGTTTCATTTCGATAACTCTAAATCCTTTTTCGTTAAAAGTAGAGAATTTATAAATCCAATTATAAATACTACTGTTATTAACTCCATAAAGTTTTTCAATTTGAAGAACACTTAATTTTCCACTCTCATAAATGGACACAATTTCTTTTTTAAATTCTTCTGAATAACGTAAATGTTTACGTAATTGTTTTAAATTTGCTTTCATATAATTTGACAATTGTGGTCAACTTATATCAGAGATTGACATAAAACTCATAACTCACAACTCACAACTCAAAACTCACAACTCACAACTCAAAACTAAACTCACTCCTTAAGACTGTCATTAAATTTAAATGGATAATCTCCAAACAAAACTGATAAATTTTTAACTCTATAGGTTTTACGAGTAAACTTATTAGATAAAGCAATTATTACTACATTTTCTTTTCTTAATGTATTGAATGTAGATGTATTTCCGTGCCACCAACCATTATGATAAAAAAACTTTTGACCAGTTTCCCATTCTTTTAATCGAATTCCTAAACCATAATTTTTTGTTCCTTTATTTTCATAACTATAACCTACAAAAACTTTGTCTAAAAGTGATTTATTTACAAAGTTTTTAGAATTTCGTGCCAGTTCAAATTTCATTAAATCTCTTGGAGTAGAATAAATATTTTTATCTCCATAAATAGCATCCAAAAAATCAAATGGAACTTTTACATAGTCAGTTTTATATGATGGTGTAGCATTTTCTCTTGGAGTATTTTCATCAAAAACAAAGGTGTTTTTCATGTTTAAAGGTTCAAAAATTATTTGTTTCATTGCCTCTTTATATTTCAATTTGGTAACTTTTTCAATAAGTAAAGCAAGCAAAACATAGTTGGTATTACAATATACAAAATGAGTGTCTGTTTGATAATCTAACGGAATATTCTTAGTAGTAATTATCTCTAAAATATCCTTGTTAGTTAGTGTTTTACTTTTATCCCAAATGCCTTTATCTTCTATAAAATAACTGTATTTTTTTATTCCACTTCTGTGATTTAATAGCGTTTTAACTGTAACCTCTGGATAAGGAAAATCTTTAAAATAGGTGATTAATTTGTCTTCTAAATTTAATTTTTTAGCATCAATTAATTTTAATATTGCACTAGCTGTTAACACTTTACTTACAGAAGCAATATGTAAAGGTGTTTCTGGCGAATTAAGAGTGTTATTTTCTTTATTGGCATAACCTTCATATTTTTCATAAATAATTTGTCCATCTTTGGCAATTAAAAAACTTACATTTTCAAAGTCTTTTTCCCAATATTTTGCAAAGAAATTTTCTATTTGTAATTGTTTACTTTTTATGTATTTATCTGTTAATTTTGGCAAAGAATCTTTTCTCGGATGCATTGCATAAGTTAAATTAGATTTTTTTACAATGGCGCATTTTTCTTTTTTATCGCAACTAATTATAAATTGTAAAACAGATAATAAAAGCAGTATTTTAAAGTGGAGACGGTTCATTTTTATTTGATAATGGACAAATATAGAAAAGAAATTGAATTTCAAAAATGGGATTGTGTTATAATTATGAATTTAGTAGTACATTTTTCAAATTTATTTTATTGTAAAAATCTTTTGAAAACGTTTTCGTTAATAGTACTTTTGAAGTCTTAAAAAAATAGATGTAATGAAGTTTGGAATTATTAAAGAAAGAAAAAATCCGCCAGATAGAAGAGTAGTATTTACGCCAGAAGAATTAGTTCGTTTAAAAACAGAACATCCAGATGCCGAAATTAAAGTTGAATCATCTGATATTAGAGTTTTTACAGATAAACAGTACAGTGATTTAGGTTTGCAAATTGTATCAGATGTAACAGATTGTGATGTTCTTTTTGGTGTAAAAGAAGTTCCAGTTGAAGCTTTAATTCCAAATAAAAAATACTTTTTCTTTTCGCATACTATTAAAAAAAATCCTCATAACAGAAAATTATTGCAAGCTATTTTAGATAAAAAAATAGATTTATACGACCACGAAACTATTGTTGATGATAAAAATAAACGATTAATTGGTTTTGGACGATATGCAGGAATTGTTGGTGCATACAATGGTTTTCGAGCTTTTGGATTAAAATTTGAATTATTCAATTTGGCGAAAGCCGAAACTTTATCTGGTAAAGAAGAGTTAATTACAAGATTAAAAAGACAAACACTACCCAATATAAAAATTGTACTTACAGGTCATGGAAAAGTTGGAATGGGAGCAAAAGAAATTCTTGATGGAATTAAAATTAAACAAGTTTCTGTCGATAATTTTCTTTCTAAAATTTATTCGCAACCAGTTTATACCCAAATAGATGTATTGGATTACAACATGCGTTTGGACGGAAAAATTTTAGATAATCTAGATTTTTATAAAAATCCGCAAGAGTATACTTCTAATTTTGAACGATTTACAAAAGTTTCAGATGTTTTTATGGCTGGTCATTTTCACGGAAATAATGCGCCAGATATTTTAACACAAGAAATGCTAATAGCTGCAGATTGTAAAATAAAAGTAGTAGCAGATATTTCTTGCGATGTTGATGGACCAATTGCTTGTACAATTAGAGCATCTACCATTGCAGATCCAATTTTTGGTTATTTACCCATAGAAAATAAAGAAGTTCCATTTACACATCCTGCTGCAATTGTTGTAATGTCTGTAGATAATTTGCCAAGTGAATTGCCCAAAGATGCAAGTGAAGGTTTTGGAGAAATGTTTATGGAAAACGTAATTCCAGCTTTTTTTAATAATGATAAAGATGGAATTCTTGCAAGAGCTAAAATTACCGAAAACGGAAAGTTAACAGAAAAATTTGCCTATTTACAAGGCTATGTAGACGGAAAATAAATTTACAGATATAAAATATATTTAAACCTAATTTGTAATTATTTACTCATTAGGTTTTTTTATTTAAAGTTAAGAAAACGTTTTCGTTAATAACTAAATTTAATAGTTTTAGGTTTTACTTTATATAAATGTATTTTTATGAAAAATTTATATTCTTTTTTTAGAATACCATAATTTTTTATACATAAATATATTGATTATTAGAATTTTAATTCTAATTTACTAAAATAAATCTTGTAAAAACAACATAAAATGAAAAACTTATTTATTGTCTCATTTTTAATTCTAACTTTTTATTCAAATTCGCAAAGTGTTCAATCGCCATCTAAAAATATTACTTTAACTTTTGCATTTGCAGAAAAAGGAAAACCAACTTACACTGTTTTTTACAAAAATAAGCCAATAATTTTACAAAGTTATTTAGGTTTATTATTAAAAAACGGAACCGATTTAGCTTCTCATTTTAAAGTAGATAGTGTTGGTAATAAAAGTATAAACGAGATTTGGAAACCAGTTATGGGTGAACAATCTATAATTAAAAATGAGTACAATGAAATGACAGTTGCGCTAACGCAAATGGCTACTGATAAAAAAATAAATATTATTTTTAAAGTTTATAACGAAGGAATTGCCTTTAGATATGATTTTCCAAAGCAAAAAGATTTGAATTATTTTATAGTTTCAGAAGAAGTATCTGAATTTAGTTTGACTGATAATCATAAAACTTTTTGGATTCCTGGCGATTTTGACAGTAATGAATATGCATACAATGAAACTTCTATTTCTGAAATAAATACTGATAAAGTTGATTTAAATAATGGTATTGGAATGAAGTCTATTTCTGGTAAAAGTGTTGTTCAATCGCCATTAATGATGAAATCTAAAGACAATATTTATTTAAATGTTTTTGAAGCTGCAGTTGTAAATTATCCAGTAATGCATTTGGATGTAAATACTACTCAATATAAATTAACATCGCACTTAGTTCCTAACGCAATTGGTGATAAAGCTTACCTTCAAACGCCTTGTGTTTCTCCTTGGAGAACCATTATGATAAGTGATGATGCTAGAGATATTGTAGGTTCTAAAATGATTTTAAATTTAAATGATCCTTGTAAAATTGAGGATACTTCTTGGATAAAACCTATGAAATATGTTGGAATTTGGTGGGAAATGCATGTTGGAAAATCTACTTGGGATTATGCTGGTTCTCAAAATGCTCAAAATTCATTATCTCAAGATTTACTTCCATCAGGAAAACACGGCGCAACTACTATAAATACTAAAAGATACATAGATTTTGCTGCCAAAAATGGTTTTGATGGCGTTTTAGTTGAAGGTTGGAATACTGGTTGGGAAGATTGGTTTGGAAATTGGAAAGAAAATGTATTCGATTTTGTTACACCATATCCAGATTTTGATTTAAAAGAAGTTACAAATTATGCTAAATCTAAAGGAATAAAAATGATAATGCATCACGAAACTTCTGGTTCTGTGGCTAATTATGAAAGACATTTAGATAGAGCACTAGATTTAATGATAAAATATGGTTATCCTGCAGCAAAATCTGGTTATGTTGGTAGAATAATTCCTCGAGGTGAATTTCATGATGGTCAAACAATGGTCAATCATTTTAATTTCGTAGCACAACGTTTTGCAGATAATAAGTTAATGTTAAATTCTCACGAAAGTTCTCGTCCAACAGGTTATTCTAGAACGTATCCTAATTATATCGCTGCCGAAGCTGCTCGTGGTAATGAATTTAATGCTTGGAGTAACGGAAATCCGCCAATGCACGAAACTATTTTGCCTTTTACAAGACTTCTTGGTGGACCAATGGATTACACTCCAGGAATTTTTGAAATTAAAATGAGTTTTTATGACAAGCAGAAAAAAGAACAAGTGCATACAACATTGGCTAAACAATTGGCTCTTTATGTAACAATGTATTCGCCTTTGCAAATGGCTGCCGATTTACCAGAGAATTATGAAAAATATCCAGATGCTTTTCAATTTATAAAAGATGTTGCTGTAGATTGGCAAGAATCTAAATATCTTGAAGCTGAACCAGGAGATTATTTAACTGTTGCTAGAAAAGATAAAAAATCTGAAAGATGGTTTTTAGGATCAATTACTGATGAAAACGCTAGAAAAACTACTATTAAATTAGATTTTCTTTCGCCTAATAAAAAGTATAAAGCAATTATTTATCAAGATGGTAAAACTGCCGATTGGAAAAATAATCCAATAAATTATGATATAAAAACTATACAAGTTACTAATAAGTCTAAAATAAATTTAATTTTAGCATCTGGTGGAGGAACGGCAATAAGCTTTGAACCAATTTAAAAATTTGATTATATTTTTTATTTAATAAAAATTATGTAAATTTGCTTGTTGTTTAATGTAAAATTACATAAAATGAAAAATAAAGAAAAATTATATCAAGATATTGCAGAGAATGTAAATAGGGTTAGTGAACCAGAAACATTATATTTTAAGTCTTACTCATCAATTACTTTTGATAAAAATAATGTTTTAGAAAATCTAGCTCAAAACTCTAAAGAATTATTTAGCAAGGTTATTGCCATGACTGGTTTAACAATAAAAACATTAGCCGAAAACATTTTTGAAATAACACCTAAAACGTTTATAAAATATAAAAATAACACTACTAAAATTCCATCAAGAATTGCAGAGTTAGCCATAGAATTAAATACATTATATATGCAAGGAAGTATGGTTTTTGGTAATGTAATTATTTTTAATGAATGGCTTGAAAAAGAAAATATATTTTTTAACAATAAAAAACCATCCGTTTTTTTAAATACTTCTACAGGAATTCATTTAATTTATGAAGAATTAAAAAGAATAGAATTTGGAGCAACTGCCTAGTTTTATGAATGTTTTTAGAATAACTCATAAAAAATGGTCAAATGAATTAGTTGCTTCGGGTTATGCTGCAAGATGGAATTCTAACGGATTTTATGTAATTTATTCAGCAGATAGTTGTTCATTAGCTTGCTTAGAAAATTTAGTGCATAGAAATGGTTTTGGGTTAGATGCAGATTATTGTTTATTAACTATAACTATTCCTGATGATATTAAAAAAGAAGAAGTTTTTGAAACAAATTTGTCAAAAGGTTGTAATGAAAACGATGAAAAAGCACATTTACTGTGTAGAAAAATTGGAGATGAATGGTTAAAAAATCAAAGCTCTTGTGTTTTAATAGTTCCATCGGCAATAATTTTAAACGAAAAAAATATATTAATTAATCCAAATCATAAAGATTTTAATGCAATTAAATTAGAATTAATTCAGCCATTTTCTTTTGATAAACGGCTTTTAGATAAATAACCAATTAACAACCAAAACCATAAATTATGAATTCAGAACAAACTAAAGCCAATAATTCGGCACTTTACACACTAATTACAGTCTTCTTTTTT
>JAYVKR010000038.1:0-2898 GCA_043768185.1 Flavobacterium sp. | reverse complement strand
GACGTTATTAGAATCTATCAATGATACTAATTTTTCGTTGTCATAAATGTTGTGGTATTCTTTTTCCAATCTCGGTGCTATATTATTACTGCTAACGTTACGCCGCTTCTCGTCAGTTGTGAACTTCGGAACTAATTATTTTCTGTTAAAGATAAAAATTCTTGCGAAACGAGAACGTGAACCTACCACAAAATTCGCAATTGCGAGAAACGGCTGTTGAACTAAACCTACGGTAGCAGTGATACCGAAAATTTTGTGCTTTGCAAATCTAATTAAATATATCTAATATGACAAAAAAAAGAGGTACAATAACGGCTGTGAAATACCCACAAAACTTTACGATAACCCCATAGAGGTGATTAAATTGACGGTTCCGTTCAACCGGAGTTTCATTGTTGGCTTTTCAAGCCCAACGAAACTCTAGCTGTTGGGCGATGTATAAATCTAGTTTTTTATAATTTTCTGTTTATAATTTTCATTTTCATTTATCAACTCAATAATGTAAACTCCTTTACTTAATTGATTAATATTTATAAAATTTTCGAACATTGCTTTTTCTGAAACAATTTTACCAAACAAGTCGTATATTTTATAATATTTAAAATTTTGATTATTAATTGAATTTATATTAATCAATTCTTTTGATGGATTTGGATAAATTGATACTTGATTTTGTTTATTAAAATTATTTATTCCTAATGCTGTAAGTCCTTTAAGTTTTATTATGTAAGGAGAACTTAAACTTTGATATTCTGTGAAATTACCACCAATTAAAAAGCTACCATCTAAAAGTTGACAAATACTATATACCCAATTATTAAAACCATTTCCGATATTGAAAGCATTATCTATACTCCCATCTTGGTTGAGTCTCACAATTTTATTTGAATTAATACCATTAAAACTATTAAAACTGCCTCCTACAATTATTTTCAAGTCAGATTGAATAAATAAAGTAGTAGCTTCTAAATCAAATCCACTCCCAATATTAAAAGAAGTGTCTAAAATTCCGCTATTATTTATTCTTACAATATGTTTAGAAGCAATTCCATTATATTGTTCAAATTTGCCAACTAAAATAATCTTGCCATCAGGTTGTATATTTAGAGAGTTACAATATGTTGTATTTGACGCTGAAGTTAAACCAGATCCAAAATTAAATGCTAAATCTTTAGTACCATCAGAGTTTAATCTTAAAACATTATTTGCACTTATGGAATTATAGGTTGTAAAAAAGCCACATAAAATAATTTTGCCATCATTCTGAATTGATAATTTAGATAAGATTACATTTGAAGAATTGCCATTATTGGTAAAAAAATTTGTAATGAAGCTTGTGTCAATACTTCCATCAGCATTAAGTTTAACAATATTATTTTTAGTAGTGCCATTATATGAAGTGAAATAGCCACAAACTAATATTTTGCCATCATTCAAAGTTTTTATGTCATAAACAGTAGCAGTTGGATTGAAAATACTATTAAATCCTGTACCCGTATTAAATGTAGTGTCTTTTGTGCCGTTTTGATTTAGACGAATCAAACCATTATTACTTTGGTTGTTAAATAAATTAAATGACCCGCCTATTAGAATTTTACCATCATTTTGAACTTTTATAGAGTGGATTTCATTATTAAAACTTTCCCAACTAAAAAATGTACCATCAGTTGTACCATCAATATTTAAACGAATTAATCTAAATCTATTAATACCATTAAAAGTTGTGAATTTTCCTCCTATCAAAATTTTACCATCTGATTGAGAGGTAACAATAAAAGCTCTTTCATTTAATCCTGTTCCAATATTAAAAGTTAAATCTTTATCTGCCTCATTTTGAGCTACAGAAAAATAGGAAGTAAGCAAGAATACTAAAGTAATAAAATTATTTTTCATTTTTGATTTAATTTGTGTATTTAAGTTTTTCGTTTTTTGGATATATATCTTTTAAGTCAATTCCTTTAATTTTAAAAGTTGAATTTTTGTAAATCTTATTATAAAGTTCATCACTAATTTTTTTATCCAATTTAAAAGGTCTTGTATTCATTGATATTTTCCTACTTTTATTCATAGATATTTTATTTACTAAATTTTCAGTAGCGATATTAAGGTTATTCAAGATTGGTAAAATATCTATTAACTGCTCTTGGCTATCTTGAGGTTGAAAACTCTTGTACATATTAGCTTTCAATGTATATCTTTTCCGTTTCGTAAAGTAATGTTGTGAATGCCATCTATAATGATGCTCAAAACAATTAATATTATCTACCAAGCTATCATTTAAATTTATATGATTAGAATTATTCCAAAAAATTTTATCTTCAATTACAAAAACGCAATCACAAAGAAGATTTTTAAATTCATTTGACTTTTCAGAAGAAACCCAAAAAATAGTATCACCAATATTTACCTTAATTTGTGTAATGTGACAAAATGAATGCAAAAATTGAACATTCCATAGATATGGGTCTTGATTGCCTTCAAAATTATCTACATATACTTTTTTTTCGTTTATAATTATTTCACATCTTTTGGGATGATAAATTAAATAATTCATTTTTTTGATTTGTTATTTGTTAGCAGTTTTCGTGAATATATATCGCCCAACTAGTAAATATACGAAAGTTCTTGCGTTTTTAACATTTTTTTATGTTGATTGAATTTTCAAATATTTATCAAAAATAGTACTATTTTTTTTTAAAACAAATAATTATTAATTTTTTTTATAAATCATCTTTTTTGTTTACCTTGCTTACTAGCTGGTCTAATGGACTTTGTATTTTATCTACTATTTTACTGCTAAGGTGTGTAAATAGTTGTGGTTTTGATGCTTGCATGTCCTAGAAACTGTTGTATGTAGCGGATGTCGGTTCCGTTTTCTAATAAATGTGTGGCAAAACT
>JAYVKR010000037.1:0-9888 GCA_043768185.1 Flavobacterium sp. | reverse complement strand
TAAAGAAAAAGATAAAATAAATTCACTTTTTAACTTGATATGTTCTTTAAAATCGCAATCGGCAATTGTTTTTTGCAATCATCGTGATGCTGCAGAACGTATCAGTGATTCGCTAAACGAAAAAGGAATTTATTCAACATATTATCATGGAGGAATGGATCAAGACGAACGCGAACGCGCACTGATTCAATTTAGAAACGGAAGTGTAAGTTATCTGGTTACAACAGATTTAGCTGCAAGAGGTTTGGATATTCCAGAAATGAAACATGTAATTCATTATCATTTACCATCTAAAGAAGATGAGTTTACACACAGAAATGGTAGAACTGCCAGAATGTTATCCTCAGGAACTGCTTACATAATTGCTCATGAAAGTGAAAAAAAAATGGAGTATTTAGATTATAAAATGGATGTTTTAAATGTTGATAGTGCTAAGTCATTACCAAAACCACCAGAATTTCAAACCATTTACATAAGTGGTGGAAAGAAAAATAAATTGAATAAAATTGATATTGTGGGTTTCTTTTCTCAAAAAGGAAAATTGGAGAAAGGCGATTTAGGATTGATAGAAGTTAAAGATTTTATATCGTTTGCCGCAGTAAAATTCAATAAAGTAACTCCTTTATTAGCCAATATTCGCGACGAAAAAATGAAAGGTAAAAAGTTTAAAATTGAAGTGGCTCGAAAAGTTGTTAAGAAAGAAGAGTAGTTTTCTTAGTACTCTGTGATCAGTTTTTAGTGATCAGTTTTAAAATTTGCAGGTTTTCAAAATTAAAATTCTACTAAAACTTTTAATTTCTAAAAAAGTATTGTTGATTTAAAAATTTCATTCAATTTGGCTGAGCACTGAACACTGATCACTGAACACTGAACACTGAATACTGATCACTGAAAACTGATTACTGAACACTGATCACTAAATACTACTATTTAATTCTTAAATAAAACTTTCATAATTTTATCTTTTCCTGCGGCAATTGCAGTAGTATCATTTATAAATCGTATGGTATATAAGGTTGTGTCTGATGAAAATTGTTTCCAAGAAGTTCCGCTATCGCTAGAGTAAAACAAACCATTTGATCCTACGCAAACCAATTGTTTTCCGTTACCGTTTGGAACAAATTGAATGCAAGACGCATATCCAAAACCTGTATTTTCGCCAATTAATTTCCAAGTTTTTCCTCCATTTTTGGTTATGGCTTTGTTTTGAAAATTTTGATTTGGTTTTTCATAATTTCCTCCAGCTATAAATCCTATTTTATCATTATAAAAATCGGCTGTAAAAATTCCGGTCATTGCTTCGCCTTGAACAATTGGAGTTTCATACACTTTCCAAGAATTTCCTTTATCTGGAGAAAAGAAAACTCTAGATTTTTTTCCGCCAGAAACTATCCAAGTTTTTTCTCCTTTGATAATTATATTGGTGTTGCTTGCTGCAAATGCTGCTTCACCTTCAACAATTTTTGGTAATTTTTCACACGGAATTTTGTTCCAAGTTGTTCCACCATCACGAGTTACAATTATACAAAAACAGTTTTCTATTGGATCGCCAATTGCAATTCCTTCGTTATCGTTCCAAAATTGCATACTATCATAAAATACTTTTTCATTTTTTTCTTCGTACACTAATTTCTTTTGAATTAAATCTTTAGAAAATTTATACATCAATGCTGGATTACCAACGTTCAAAATAAAAATTGAATTGGTTGTTTGAGCAATACTTCTAAATTCCATTTTTATAGAATCTTTATTTAATTGACGTTGCATTTTATTGGCATCAGTTAAACTTAAAAATCCAACTCTGTTTTTATCTGCCGAGTACCAAACTTTATTATTAGAAACTGTAATTGCTCTTATACTAATTTTATCTTTAAGAATAGTATCAATTTTTACATTGGTAAATATTCTTTCTGTTGAAATTTTTGTGGTTTTGCAAGAAACAAAAAGTATAGAAATTAAAAGTAAAAACTGTAATTTATTCATAATAAATAATTATTTAAAAGTTGCTAATATACAAATACTAATTGTTAATGATATGTGAATACAGATTATTGGCACAAAAATTGGATAGTTGAAACAGAATGCTATTATAAACTAAAATATATTTATTATGAAATTAAAAATTCACGAATACCAAAAAAACAATCACAAAATTGTGAGTAAATCCAAATTTTTTTTATCATCGTTATTGAGTTTGCTTTTCGCAAGTTTCTTAGTTGCTCAAGACAGAACAACTGTAAATGCAACAAGTTCAGAAATTAGTGACAATCTAGATTTGAGAGCAGTTGCATCAATTTTTGGAGATTCTAAAGACTTAGAAGATTTTGAAAGACGTTTAAACGATCCAGAAACTCAAATTTCTAATCTAGATTTAAACAATGATAATCAAGTTGATTATTTACGAGTTATAGAATCTGTAGAAGGAAATACACATTTAATAGTTGTACAATCTGTAATAGGAAGAGATACTTTTCAAGATGTAGCAACTGTAGAAGTTGAAAAAGACAGAAATAACAATGTACAAATACAAGTTGTTGGAGATGTTTACATGTATGGTTCAAATTATATTTACGAACCAGTTTATGTAACTAGACCAATTATTTATACTCATTTTTGGGCTCCAGTTTACACACCTTATTATTCTTCTTGGTATTGGGATTATTATCCAACGTATTACACATTTTGGAATCCTTGTCCAATTTTTAGATACAGACATAATGTTGGACTTTGGATAAACTTTAGCCACAGTTATAATTATTCTTACACAAGAAGATGTGAAGTTGCCTACAATAATTATTATGGAAGAAGAAGTAATGGTTATGAAAGACAATATCCAAATCGTTCCTTTTCAGATAGAAATTCTGGTTACAGTAACCGTCGTGAGTTAGAAATTGCAAGACCAACTAGAGATGTTGCTTATGCAAATGATAGAAATAGTGTTAGAAACAATGGTAATGGTACCGTTAGAAATTCTAATACAAGAAATACCAATTCAACCGTAAGAGAATCTGGAAACGTTAGAACATCTGAAAATACACCAGTAAGAAATTCTAATTCAACAGTAAGAGAATCTGGAAATGTTAGAACATCTGAAAATACACCAGTAAGAAATTCTAATTCAACCGTAAGAGAATCTGGAACTGTTAGAACATCTGAAAATACTCCAGTGAGAAATAATAATTCTACTATAAGAGAATCTGGAAGTGTTAGAACATCTGAAAATACTCCAGTGAGAAATTCAAATACAACAGTAAGAGAATCTGGAAACGTTAGAACATCCGAAAATACACAGGTAAGAAATTCAAATACAACAGTAAGAGAATCTGGAAACGTTAGAACATCTGAAAATTCATCTGTTAGAAATTCTAATGCAACTCCAAGACAATCTGTAGAACAAAGACAAAGTTCTACTCCGCAAAGAAGTTACGAATCTGCTCCAAGACAAAGTACTCCACAAGAATCTTCCTCTAGAAGTTCTGGTGGTTCATCTAGAGGAAATTCAGAATCTAGAGGAAGCAGAAGATAAATCTAATAAAATAAAATCTAAAAGCACTGAAAAATATTCGGTGCTTTTTTTATTTCAATTATTTAAAAGTGATACATTTGTACTCTTTTTTAATAAATACACATGAGTTCTCAAAATCATAATCAACTTCATACAAAGCTTTCGGCTGCTGGTTTACTTATTACATTAGGAATTATTTATGGAGATATTGGTACATCGCCATTATATGTAATGAAAGCCATAATTGGAGAAAGTGCTATTAGTAAAAATTTAATTCTTGGCGGATTGTCTTGTATTTTTTGGACTTTAACATTACAAACTACCATAAAATATGTACTTATAACTTTAAGTGCAGACAATCACGGTGAAGGTGGAATTTTTGCACTGTACGCATTAGTAAAACGAACCAAAATTCAATGGTTAATTGTACCAGCAATTATTGGCGGAAGTGCGTTGCTAGCAGACGGAATTATTACACCGCCAATTTCGGTTTCGTCAGCTGTAGAAGGTTTGCGAATTTTTAAACCAGATATACAAACCATTCCAATTGTAATTGCTATTTTATTCGTTTTATTTACAATTCAACAATTTGGAACTAAATTAGTTGGTAAGTTTTTTGCTCCAATGATGTTAATTTGGTTTACAATGCTTGGCGTTTTAGGAGTAATTCAAATGGCTGGAAATTATGAAATTTTCAATGCATTAAATCCATACTATGCATACAAATTACTAACTTCTGAAATTGCAGGACAAGGATTTTTTATTCTTGGAGCAGTTTTTTTATGTACAACAGGAGCAGAAGCATTGTACTCAGATATGGGACATTGTGGAAGAAAAAATATTAGAATTAGCTGGATTTTTGTTAAAACAACTTTAATTCTAAATTATTTTGGTCAAGGTGCTTATTTACTTTTACATGATGGAAAAACTTTGGCAGAATTAGGTAGTTCTAATCCTAATCCGTTTTATTTAATAATGCCAGATTGGTTTCAACCAATAGGAATTGTTATAGCAACTTTGGCAGCAGTTATTGCATCTCAAGCATTAATTAGTGGATCATTTACGTTAATTAACGAAGCCATGAGATTAAATTTTTGGCCAAAAGTGAAAATAGAATTTCCTACAGATGTAAAAGGTCAATTATACATACCATCAATAAACTGGTTATTGTTTGTGGGTTGTGTTGGAATTGTATTGTACTTTAAAGAATCGAGTAAAATGGAGCATGCTTATGGTTTAGCAATTGTTTTATGTATGATTATGACCACAATTTTACTTAATTTTTATCTAATAATGAAAAGAGTAAAGTGGTATTTTATTGCACCATTAATTGTATTATATCTTACTATAGAATTTAGTTTCCTAGCAGCCAATATTACTAAATTTATGGATGGAGGTTTTGTAACATTATTCATTGCTTTAAGTTTAATAGGCGTAATGTCTACTTGGTATTTGGCTAAAAAAATTAGTAAATCATACACTAAAATTGTAAAAATTAACGATTATAAAAAAGTACTTGCAGAGTTAAGCGTAGATTTATCAATACCAAAATATGCAACGCATTTAGTTTACATGACAAATGCCAACAGAACAGATGAAATTGAAGAAAAAGTAATGTATTCTATTCTTCAAAAGCGTCCAAAACGTGCTGATATTTATTGGTTTGTTCACGTAAATATTTTAAACGAACCTTACAAAAAAGAATTTAGAGTTACTCCAATTGTGATTGATGATATTTATAGAATAGATTTTTATTTGGGCTTTAGAGAACCAACTAAAATTAATCTTATGTTTAAAGAAGTAATTAAAGATATGGTTAAAAATGGTGAAGTAGATATTACAAGTAGATATGAATCATTGAATAAAAATAATATTATTGGCGATTTTAAATTTGTATTGTCAGAGAAATTTCTTTCTAACGATAGCGATTTAACTTTCTTTGAAAAAGTAGTTATGAATGCTTATTTTGTTATGAAAAAATTTAGTTTATCTGAACAAAAAGGATTTGGATTAGACAACAGTTCCGTTAAAGTAGAGCAATTTCCAATGGTACTTCACGCACCAGAAATTATAAATATGAAACGAAGAGAATGTCCATCAGATAATTAAAACTAATATCTAAAAATAATTTTAAATAAGTATTCTAAAAATCTAAAAAGGTTTTACAGAATACTTCTTTGTTTCTAGTAAAAAGCAATACCTTTGCACGCTGATTTTTAATACCATGAGATTACACCGAAATTTAGTTTACACCACAATAGATTCTTTAAATGCAATATTTAATGAAGCAGAATATGCAGATAAAGTTGTTGCAAGAGCATTAAAAAAAGACAAACGTTGGGGAAGTTCAGATAGAAAATTTGTTGCTGAAACCATTTATGAAATTGTTAGATGGAAAAGACTTTATGCAGAAATAGCCGAAGTTAAAGAACCATATACTAGAGACAACATTTGGAGAATGTTTGCCACTTGGGCAGTTTTAAGAGGTTTCCCAATTCCAGATTGGAAACAACTTGAAGGAACTCCAGAAAGAAAAATAAAAGGAAGATTTGACGAATTGTCAAAAATAAGAGCAATTAAAGAATCTATTCCAGATTGGATGGATGAACTTGGTGTTAAAGAACTTGGAGAAAAAGTTTGGAGTAAAGAAATTACAGCTCAAAACCAACAAGCCAAAGTAATTCTTAGGGTAAATACTTTAAAAACAACCAAAGAAAAATTGCGTGCAACTTTAATGGATTTGAATATAGAAACCGAATTCATTAAAGATAATACTGATGCATTAGTTTTAAAAGAAAGAGCCAATGTTTTTTTAACAGATGCATTTAGAGAAGGAATGTTTGAAGTTCAAGATGCATCATCGCAACTTGTTGCAGCATTTTTAGATGTAAAACCAGGAATGAGAGTTGTAGACACTTGTGCTGGCGCTGGTGGAAAAACACTTCACATGGCATCTTTAATGGAAAATAAAGGTCAATTAATTGCAATGGATTTGTATGAAAGCAAACTAAAACAATTAAAATTAAGAGCCAAAAGAAATGGTGCTTTTAATATTGAATATAAAATTATAGATTCTACCAAAGTAATAAAAAAATTACATGAAAAAGCAGATAGAGTTTTAATTGACGCACCTTGTAGCGGACTTGGAGTATTAAAAAGAAATCCAGATGCTAAGTGGAAATTGCAACCAGAGTTTATAGAAAATATAAAAAAAATTCAAGCTGAGGTTTTAGAAAGTTATTCTAAAATTGTAAAACCAGGAGGAAAACTAGTATACGCAACGTGTTCAATTTTACCATCAGAAAATCAAGAACAAATTACTAAATTCTTAACAACAGATATTGGTAAAAGCTTTACATTTGTAAAAGATTCTAAACTATTGGCATCTGTAGATGGTTATGATGGCTTTTACATGGCATTATTAGAACGAAAAATATAAAAAAAATCCCAATGAAAAAAAACTTTACCCTACTAGTACTTATCTTTTCCTTATTTGGATTTAGTCAAGAAGTACAAAAAAATTTAGATTTAAACGCAGTTCCTACCTATTATAATGGAATATCAGGAACAGGTTTTGCTTTAAAAACTCAATTAAAAACGCGTATAACTAATGGTCATATAGATCAAGGTTATGGTGCGTTGTGGACATTATTTACTAATCCAGCTTTTAGAGATAATATTTATGAAAATGATGGGTCACTTTTAGATTTTTATTCAGAAAATCCTCTTGGTCCAGATCCATATAATTATACATCAACTAGCCAACAATGTGGAAGTTATTCTGGCGAAGGTGGATGTTACAATAGAGAACATTTAATTCCGCAAGCTTACTTTGACAATTTTGCAATAGATCCAATGAAAAATGATCCGTTTCATGTTGTTCCATCTGATGGTAAAGTAAATGCAATTAGAGATAATTATCCTTTTAGTAGAGTTGCAAATGCCAATTTAACAACTAATAACGGTTCTAAATTGGGTTCTAATGTAAACTCTGGATATTCTGCAGGATATACTGCAAGCTTAGTTTTTGAACCTTTAGACGAATTTAAAGGTGATATTGCAAGATGTTTTTTTTATTTTGCAACTCGTTATGAAGATTCTATGGATGATTTTTACAGCGCAGCAACGGTACAATCTAAAAATATGTTTGATGGTTCTATCAACAATGTATTTTCTCCAACTTTTTTAAATGTATTTATAACTTGGCACAACCAAGATCCGGTAAGTGCAAAAGAAATTGCAAAAAATAATGCCATTTTTAGTTTTCAAGGAAATAGAAATCCGTTTATTGATAGACCAGAATATGTTTGTCAAATTTGGGCTTCGGCTTGTGCTGCATTAAGTAATCCAACTATAGAATTTGCTTCAATTAGTGTATATCCAAATCCTACTAACGATAACAAAATCAATATCGATGGTGAAATTGCAATTGAAGAAATTCAATTAATAAACATAAACGGTCAAGTTATTAAGGAAGTTAAAAATCCAAATTTTACAAACAACACTTATTCTCTAGAAAACTTGCCACAAGGTTTTTACTTTTTAAAGTTAACAGCTAGCAATCAATCCTTAGTTAAAAAAGTAGTTGTAAATTAATTTTTTAACACATAAAAGTATAAAAAAATACCTCATAAATTTTATGAGGTATTTTTTTATGACAACATTTTATTCTTCTTCTTCAACTTCATGAGAGTTAGTATAATTGCGCCATTTATCAATGCAATCTGCCATATCTTTTGGTATTTCAGTGTCAAAACGCATAAATTCTTTGGTTGTTGGATGTTCAAATCCTAACGTTTTCGCGTGCAATGCTTGTCGAGGCAATGTTTTAAAACAGTTGTCGATAAATTGTTTGTATTTGGTAAACGTAGTTCCTTTTAAAATTAAATTTCCACCATAACGTTCATCATTAAAAATAGTATGACCAATATGTTTTAAATGAACACGAATTTGATGCGTTCTACCAGTTTCTAATTTGCAAGAAATTAGCGTAACATATCCTAATCTTTCAAGAACTTTGTAATGTGTTATTGCTGGCTTTCCAATTTCTGGATCGGCAAAAACTGCCATTTGCATTCTGTCTTTTACGTGTCGTGCAATATTTCCTTCAATTGTTCCTTCTTCTGCTTTTACATTTCCCCAAACTAATGCAATGTATTCTCTTTCAGATGTTTTTGCTTCAAATTGTTTGGCTAAATGTGTCATTGCAGCTTCAGTTTTTGCAACAACTAAAAGTCCTGATGTATCTTTATCAATTCGATGTACTAAACCTGGTCGTTCAGAACTATTTAAAGGTAAATTATCAAAATGATAGGCCAATGCATTTACCAAAGTTCCAGTATAATTTCCGTGTCCTGGATGTACTACAAATCCTGGTGGCTTATTAATTACCAATAATGCATCATCTTCATAAACAATATCTAATGGAATATTTTCTGGTAAAATAGTATTGTCATAAGGTGGATGTGTAAGCATAATGCGAACTACATCTAATGGTTTTACTTTGTAATTCGATTTTACAGCAACGTCATTAACATAAATATCACCATTTGTGGCAGCGTTTTGAATTTTATTTCTAGTTGCATTTTGTATAAAACCCATCAAAAATTTATCTATTCGTAAAAGTGCCTGACCTTTTGGAACTTCTACTTTAAAATGTTCAAATAAATCGTCTTCTGCTTCTGGAATTTCACTATTATTGTTCATTCGGTATGGTATCTAATATCTTTTTTTCTGCTTCTTGAACAATAGAATCGGTTTCTGATTCGTCAAATACTACTTTTCCGTCACCAAGAACTAAATCAATCTTAGTAGATTTTAAAACTTTCATACCTTGTTTAACCTCTTTTCCGTTCATCATCATTTTTAAAACCATGTCTTTACCAAGATATGGAACATAAGAAATTGTGCCTTCTTGAAGTCCAATTGCTTTTAATGTTGGCACAGCTTGACGATAGGTTTTTTCAATTAAATCTGGAATTGCAACCATTTTATATGTGGCAGCATTTATTTTTAAGTAAATTGTTCTTCCGCCTTTAACTTTAGATCCGGCAGTTGGTTCTTGTTGTACAATTGTTAGTTTTGGAAAATTTGGTCTATAATCTACAGTATCAATAATTTCATAAGTTAAATTAAGAGCATCTAGTTTATCTTCAACTTGTTCTGGTGTAAGTTTTGCCAAATTGGGTACTGTAGTTTCATCGCCATGATTGGTTACAAAAGTTATCCAATGAAAAAACAAATAGGTTACAACTGCAAGAATAGCTATTGCTGCAAGTAACTGTGCAAAAAAAACGCGACTAGTGAGATATTTTGTAAAACTCATATAAAATTTATTTATCGCAAAGATATAATTTTTAGTATCAACATTTATGCTATTTTTG
>JAYVKR010000036.1:0-10119 GCA_043768185.1 Flavobacterium sp. | reverse complement strand
AATAAAATAAATGAAAAAAATACTAATCATAGACGATAACTCAATTATTGTAACCGTTGTTAAATTTTTACTAGAAAAAGAAGGTTATGAAATAGCTGTTGCCTACGATGGATCAGAAGGAATTGCACAAGTAGATGCAGTTCAACCCAATTTAATAATTTGCGATGTAGTTTTACCCTATAAAACTGGTTTTGAAATTACCCATTATGTAAAATTAACCTATCCAGAAATTCCAGTAATAATTCTTTCTAATCTTGGCAAAGAAGATCAAACTATTATTGATGCATTTAAACTTGGTGCTGTAGATATTATTGCAAAACCATTTAATCCAGTTGAATTAGTATTGCGAGTAAAACGATTTATTAAATAATTTAGAAGTAAAGATTTTTTTATTTCAATATAATAAAGGTAAAAAACTACCTTTGTATTTTAGATAAAAATATGATAAATCAAGAAACAATAGTAGCGCTAGCAACACCTTCTGGTGCTGGAGCAATTGCAATAATAAGAATGTCAGGTAAAGATGCTATTACTATTGCGTCTGAAGTTTTTCAATCGGTTTCTGAAAAAAATATTACAACCCAAAAAACCCATACCATTCATTTAGGAACTATAGTCGACGGCACAAAAATTTACGATCAAGTATTACTTTCTATATTTAAAAATCCAAATTCGTATACTGGCGAAAACGTTATTGAAATATCGTGTCACGGTTCTACTTTTATACAACAACAAATAATTCAATTATTGATAAGAAAAGGTTGTAGAATGGCGCAAGCAGGAGAATTTACACTTCGTGCATTTCTTAACGGAAAACTAGATTTATCTCAAGCAGAAGCTGTTGCCGATTTAATTTCTAGTGATAACGAAGCTTCTCATCAAATTGCTATGCAGCAAATGCGTGGCGGATTTAGTAATGAAATATCAAAATTACGTGAAGAATTATTAAATTTTGCTTCACTTATAGAATTAGAATTAGACTTTGCCGAAGAAGACGTTGCCTTTGCAGACAGAACACAATTCAATGATTTATTAAATAGAATAGAATTTGTTTTAAAACGATTAATAGACAGTTTTGCAGTTGGAAATGTAATTAAAAACGGAATTCCAGTGGCAATTGTAGGCGAACCAAACGTAGGAAAATCTACACTTTTAAATGCATTATTAAATGAAGAACGAGCAATAGTTAGCGAAATTGCAGGAACAACAAGAGACACAATTGAAGATGAATTGGTAATTGGAGGAATTGGTTTCAGATTTATAGACACAGCAGGAATTCGTGAAACAAAAGACGTTATAGAAAGCATTGGTATTAAAAAAACATTTGAAAAAATTGAGCAAGCGCAAGTAGTTTTGTATATTTTGGATGGAAGTTGGATGATGGAGGATGGAAGATTAAACCAAATTGAAATTGAAATTGAAAAAATAAAAAATCAATTTCCATTAAAACCATTAGTAATTGTAATTAATAAAATTGACCAATTAAATTCAGATGAAATCACTACTATTATTTCAAAACTCAAAACTCATAACACAAAACTCATAACACTTTCCGCTAAAAACAAAACTGGAATTGATGAACTTAAACATCAATTACTTTCGTTTGTAAACACTGGCGCATTAAGAAATAATGAAACAATTGTAACAAATACACGTCATTACGACTCTTTATTAAAAGCATTAGAAGAAATTTCTAAAGTAAAATTTGGAATTCAAACCAACTTACCATCAGATTTAATGGCAATAGATATAAGACAAGCGTTGTATTACTTTGGTGAAATTACTGGCGAAGTTACAAATGATGAACTTTTAGGAAATATTTTTGCTAATTTTTGTATTGGGAAGTAACTAATTAAAAAACTAAATTTATGCCAAAAGAACCACAATCACCAATAATGCAAAAAGCAATGGAATTAGTACAACTAACCATAGCTTTAGACAAACTAATTCCAGAAGAAAACGAATACTTGCAAGCCACAAGAGGTTTTATGCTAGAAAACGCTTATATTATTCCTGCAAAAATTGCTGGTGTAGAAGGTATAAGTTTGTATGATTTGCAAATGGAAAATGCTGCAATTATTCGCAAAGCTGCAAGAGAATTATCAGTACAAGCAGGAAGTTTACGGTTTGAAAAAAGTATCAATGCTAATGATTATATTTTATTAGTAAGAAATACTGTTGATGATTTTAGGTTGTTATTTATAGAATGGGTAAAAACATTTGACATTGATAATTACATTCCAGATTCTTGGGGTTTATTTAATCCGCCAGGAGTTTCTCCAGAAGATTTTTTTAAAGATGATAACGGTTTGCCTTATGATTCTAAAGAAAAACTAGAAGATTATGATAGAAATTATAATGACTTTTTAAATTTTGATGATGATGATGAAGACGATGATGATAAAAATTAAAATCATTACGCCTTTTTGGTAGAAATTAAATAATCAAGTTGATAATGCTTCGACTGTACTTCGGCTTCGCTCAGCATAAACTACCTGAGGAAGACAGACAATCTAAAATTTTAAAATATTTGTCATTTCGACCTTTACGGAGAAATCACATAATCTAAATAAAGTTAATAATTGATAGTGAAATTGATATTGTAATTGTAATTGATATTGTAATTGTAATTGATATTGTAATTGATATTGATATTGATATTGTAATTGAAATTACTCAACAACAATTTTCTTAACAAAATTCTTACCATCAGAAGTAATTTTAGCAAAATAAATTCCGGCTTGTAAATCTATAGCTATTTGTTTTTCGTTAGTCATAATTTCTTTCAAAACTATAGATCCAATTGTATTATAAATTTCAATAGTACTTTCATTAGTTATTCCAGAAATAGTTATAAAATCTTTAACAGGATTTGGATAAACTACTACTCTATTATCCGAAAAACTAGCATTCGACAAAGTTGAAAACCAAGGTTGACCAAAATTTGCTCCAAAAATATAATTCGCCAAACTAGGATAATCAATAAACGGATTTCTATTTACTTGCCAAGTATAAATATAATTGTTTCTGTTCATTTCAAAATCGTCACTCGCATCTAGCATATTCCAATTAAGTAAAGTAGCCAAATCGCCAAGCTGACCAACTGTTGTATCTGGTAAATCGCCATTTACTACACTTAAAGCATTGTATCTAACTGCCATGTAAAAAACAGCTCTTGCCACATCGCCTTTCCAAGAACTTAAATTTCCAACTGGACCATTATAACCTGTTAATCCGAAATCTTTATTGTTTCTTAAACTATTTTCTGGTCCATCTTCTGCTCTTAAATGATGTGCATCAGCATGTCCAGCAGTAATATCTGAAGCACTTGTAGGTAACCAAACATTTATTCCATCTGCAACTTCAGATGTTGCATCGGTAAAACCTCCACGAGATTGAGGATAAATATGTTCTCTATTCCATTTTCCTGCATTATTACTTGACGTTTGAAAATCAAATTTTGCTTTTGGAACTTCCTTATACATTAAAAAAACTTGATTGCTGTTTAGCGGATTTTGATCTGCAGTTTTTAAAATATCTGTAATATCACCATAATTGTGAGCTTTAACTACTGATGGATTTGCTATAATATTTTGCAACGCCTGTTTTAATGCATTTCCAGAAAGTCCTTCTAGTGAACTGTAGTAATTTGTTGGAGTTGTTGGAGTTACATTACCATAAGTTGGATTTATTGGTGTTCCAAATGGTAACGTATAAAAATCATTATCTATAATTCTAACTTGAATTTCGTCATTTAATCTATTGTATTGTGATGGAATTGCTCCAAATTTAATTTTTGCTAATTCATCACCTTCGTCTAATGCATCATCAATTAATATTAACGTTGTAGTAAAAGAATTAGAACCAGTTGGAATAAAAACAGTAGTATTTCCAGAAAAATCTGAGGTAGTAAAAGTATCATTATTCAATTGAAAAGTAAATGATAAATTACTAGAAACATTGGTTTGAGTAGTAAAAGTAATAGAAAACGAATTTCCTTCATTAACTTGACTTGATGTTGTAGAAATTGTAATTCCGTTAAAAACAAATCCACTTCCGTCATTATTTGCATCTGGAGTTGGCACTTTTACTTCGAATGTTCCATCCATTTTTCTTTGAATAGATTGTGTTGTACTTGCATTATTTAAACTTTCGTTTAACTGTGTAGTTATTCCAAAAGTGGTCATTAAACTAGTTGCGTTTGGATCATTTGTACCATAAACCATTGCATCAATTAAATTGGTAGCTGTTGCAGGAGAATTATTAGGAAAATCTGATGAACTTCCTAAATATAATGCAACTCCATCTGGACCATTTTGAAAAATACTTTCTGGCAAAAATTTATCTGGCACAGGCGAAACTGTTTGATTTCCTATTACAAAAATTCCGTTAACATCTGTAATAAAACCATCTAAATCAATAACATAATAGCTTAAATTAATTTGTGCTCCAGTTCCGTTATACAAAACCAAAACATATCCATCTAATGAAAAATTTGGTGTTGCAGATTTTAATTCAATAAATTCTTTATCGTCTGTACTTGGTGTATCGCAATCTAACTCATTGATAACTAATTGTGCATTAGAAAAAGAACAGACTAATAAAGTAGCAACTAATAATAATTTTTTAAACATTTCAATATAAAATTTCAGATTACAAAATTAATAATAATAAATGAACATAGATTTTTTTATCGTAAAATAAAAGTTATAATTTTGTGTAAAACATATCATAAAAGTTAATAATGATTTAAAAAAATCAACTATTTTTGCCAAAATTTAAAATTTAAATAATGAAAAAAATAGTTTTATTAGTTGCAATGATTGTAACTATTGCAAGTTGTAGTAAAGTAAAAAAAGGAGAATATTTAATTTCCGGAAATGCTAAAGGTATTGCCGATGGAAAAATGATAATATTAAGTGGTCAAACAGATACTGGATTGCAAATTGCTGTTGATACTGTTAAAGTTAAAGGTGGAAAATTTGAAATTAAAGGAAAAGTAAACGAGCCAAAAATTTATACTATTGCAATTGAAGGTTTGCAACAACCAATTCCAATAGTTCTAGAAACTGGAGAAATTGACATCACTGTTGATAAAGATAGTATTTGGAAATCTAAAATTGGCGGAACATATAATAACGACCAGTTTAATACTTTCAATACTAAAACTAATGCTATTGTAAAGAAAAAAATGGCTTTTCAAAATGCCAACATGCAAAAAGGTATGCAAGCGCAACAAGCTAACGATACTGTTACAATGAACAAGCTTAACAAAGAATTTAATGTACTTCAGGAAGAAGAAAATAAATTCATAGAAAATTATCCTAAAGAAAATCCAAAATCTTTTTTATCTGTTTTAATTTTAGGAAATATGTTTAAATCGCCAAAATTTAATTTAGAAGAGGTTAAAAAAACCTTCAATAACTTTGACGAATCTGTAAAAAATACAAAACCAGGAAAAGAACTTGCTGCCAAACTAAAAAGTATTGACAAAGCAAATTCTGAAAAAAAAAAGTAATACAACCAACTAATACTTCGGTTGAAGTTGGAAAAGTTGCTCCAGAATTTTCAGCAAATAATCCTAACGGAATTGTAATTTCATCTAAATTATCTTACGGTAAAGTTACCATTATAGATTTTTGGGCATCATGGTGCAAACCTTGTAGAGAAGAAAACCCAAATGTTGTAGCAATGTATAACGAACTGCATGCAAAAGGTTTAAATATAATTGGAGTTTCATTAGATTCTGATGTTGAAGCTTGGAAAAAAGCCATTGCCAAAGATAAAATTACTTGGGTACAAATGTCTAATTTAAAAGGTTGGCAAGATCCAATTGCCAGATTATTTAATGTAGAACAAATTCCAACAACGTTTGTTTTAGACAAAACTGGCAAAATTGTTGCAAGAGATTTAACTGGTGAAGCTTTAAAAGCAAAAGTAATATCATTATTGGGATCTTAAATTTTATAAATTTATCAAAATGAAAAAAATAATTCTTCTTTTATTTATCGGATTAATTTCTGCATCGTTCTCGTCTTATATAATTAATGAATTCGAAGTTAGCGGAATTGTTAACGGAATTGAAAACGGAACTAAAGTAAAACTTCAAACTCAAGACGAGCAAAAAGGACTTAAAATAGTTGACAGCACAACTGTTGTTAATGGTAAATTTAGCTTTAAAGGAACAGCCGATGAACCAAGCATTCATGTAATTCAAATTGATAAAGTGCAAGGCGGAATTCCGTTATTTATAGAAAAAGGAAAAATTAATATCACTATAGATAAAGATTCAATTTCTAAAAGTGTTGTTGGTGGAACAAAAAATAACATTGATTTGCAAAAATTTAATACAGATATTCAAGTTTATCAAACTAAAATGCAAGAATATCAAAAATTAAATATGCAAAAATTTCAAGAAGCACAATCCAGTCAAGATAGTGTTTTAATGAATAAATTAATGAGAGATTATAATGTGCTTCAAGCAAATGTTGAGAATTTTACAAAAAGTTATCCAGAAAAAAATCCAACATCTTTTATTTCTGTTTTAATAGTTGATAATCTTTTTAATTATCCAAATGCAGATATTGAAAGTATTAAAAATACATATGCAAAACTTGATGAAACTTTAAAAAATTCTAAACCTGGAAAGTCTATTCAAAGTAAAATTGCCAATTTTAAATCAATAAATATTGGTGATAAAGCGCCAGATTTTTCTGCTCCTAATCCAGAAGGTAAAGTAATTTCATTAAAAGAATCGTTAGGAAAAGTTACCATTATAGATTTTTGGGCATCTTGGTGTGGACCATGCAGAAAAGAAAATCCAAGTGTTGTTACATTGTATAATGAATTACATTCTAAAGGATTAAATATAATTGGAGTTTCGCTAGACAAAACTGTAGCCGATTGGCAAAAAGCCATTACCAAAGATAATATTACTTGGAGTCAAGTTTCTAATTTAAAATTTTGGGATGATCCAATTGCAAAATTGTATAAAGTAGAACAAATTCCAACAGTTTATTTATTAGACAAAGACGGAAAAATTGTTGCTAAAGATTTACGTGGTGCCGAATTAAAAGCCAAAATTTTAGAATTATTAAATAAAAAATAAAGATTAATTTGAACTAGTTTTAAGTAGTTGTTTCATAACCAAACTCTTAAAAATTAATTCTAAATTACATTTAAATAAGTTTGCAAACATAAAAAGTGTTGTTATATTTGCAAACGCTTTTGGGAAGATACTCAAGCGGCCAACGAGGGCAGACTGTAAATCTGCTGTGTGAACTTCGCAGGTTCGAATCCTGCTCTTCCCACGGATAAATATTTTAAAAAGAAAAAATGTCCAAGCTTGCTTGAGCATTTTTTTGTTTAAAGTATTTTCAAAGCGTAGCTTTGTAGGAAAGATGCAATCAATCCTGCTCTTCCCACTTTACTAACTAAAAAAAAGTCTAGAGAAATCTAGACTTTTTTATTTGATATATTTTTTTAATTTTATTCTAATATAAAACTCACTTGTACATTAGAAGTAACTTCCATTTCTCCAACAGCAAGTGTTTCTCTTGGAGCAGATTCATCAGACATAACAGCCATATTTGCAGTTTTATACATTGGTTGGGGAAAGTAAGTTTGAGAGTTATCATTTATCAACAACGCTTTTCCCACTTTTTGTCCGTTTAAAACAGAAACATAATCTTCTGCTTTTTTCATTGCGTCTTTCATAGCAGCTTTTCTAGCATCTGATTGAATTTGATTAATTTTAGACGATTTAAATTCTACATTATCAATTCTATTTGCTCCAGCATCAACAATACCTTCCATCAATTCATCATATTTTGCTAAATCTTTTAAATTTATTACAATAGTTTGATTGGCAATATAACTGTGCTTCTTTTTATCATAATCATAATTAGGATTTAATTGCACACGTTGCGTTAAAACATCTTCTTTAGGTAATTTTATTTTTTTAATAAACTGAAGTACTTTTTCAACCGCAATATCATTTTCCTTTTTTACATCAATAGCTTTAGTTCCTTTGGTTTCTATCGCAATTGTAATACAAGCTTGATCTGGTGTAACCTTAATTTTTCCTTCTCCGTTAACAACAATTTGAGGAATTTGTTTTTGATGTTCTTGTGCTTCTACCATAGTTGCAAATAATGTAATTAAAATTAATAACGACTTTTTCATAATATTTAGTTTTAGTTTTGTTTACTATTTTCAAAAGTTATGCCAATTATATTTTGCCCAATTTTGCCATTATAAATAATACAATAATTGGAATTGCTAATATTATTACATCAAAAGTACTTGAATAAAGCAAAATAGGAAATTTAATTAAAGTCATAACATATCCACCAATTGCACCACCAAAATGTGCAGTGTGACCAATATTATCATTTTTAGCTTTCATTCCATATATCGAATATAAAAGATACAATAAACCAAATAAATAACCAGGAATAAATCCATAGATTAAAATTCTCGGTTCTAATAATATTGCTGAATAAACTATACCAGTGACTGCACCAGAAGCTCCAATTGCCCTATAATTATAATCATTTTTATGAAAAACTAATGTAAGTAAACTTCCAAAAATCAAACTAACAAAATAGATTAATAGAAATGAAAAGTTACCTAAGTATTCAATAACATAAGGTGCAAAAAAATATAATGTTATCATATTAAAAGCCAAATGTGTAATATCTGCATGCAGAAAACCCGAAGTTATCATTCTCACTTGTTCTCCAGATCGAATGCTTCCAATATGAAATTCATATTTTCTAAAGAAAGTTTCATCTTCAAATCCTTTCCAACTAAATAAAACATTGGCTCCAATTAATGCTAATAAGAATAGATTGTTCTCCATAAAAAATTTTATTAGGTAAAAATAAGAATAGTTATTCAGGTTTTGTTAAACAAAAGATTAAAAAATACTTTAAATTGTATATTTGCACAAAAAAGAAACGAATGCAATTTTTACTTTATCTTATTTTATATCCTATTCTTTGGATAATTTCTATACTTCCATTTCCACTTTTATATTTAGTTTCTGATTTTGTTTATGTAATTGTGTATTATATAATTGGTTACAGAAAAAAAACAGTAAGAGAAAATTTAACGTTAGCTTTTCCTAACCTTTCAAAGGAAGAATTACTTAAAATAGAAAAAAAATCATATCATCATCTTTGCGATACTTTTTTAGAAATGATAAAAACAATGACCATTTCTAGAGAAGAAATGAATAAAAGATATGTTTTTACCAATATGGAAGTTTATTTAAATTTAGAAAAAAAAGGTAAAAGTATTGCGTTAATGTGCGCTCATTATGCTAGTTACGAATGGGCAGTTTCTATGAATCATCACATAAATTTTATAGGTTACGGAATTTATAAAAAAATTGCCAATAAATATTTTGATAAATTAGTTAGAGACATTCGTTCTAAATTTAAAGCCGTTTTAATTTCTACCAAAGAAACAAAAGCTACAATAGAATATAATGCACAAAATAATATTTTAGGAGTTTTTGGATTTGCAAGCGATCAAACACCAAGATTTTCTCAAAATTTATATTGGGATAGTTTTTTAGGAATTGAAACTCCAATTCATACTGGCGCAGAAACACTAGCTAAACAATATGATATGAATGTTATTTTCTTAAAAGGAAAAAAAGTAAAACGTGGTTACTATGAAGCATCTTTCGAAGTTTTATCAGAAGATGTTCAATCTGTTCCAGACTTCAAAATATCAGAGCTTTTTACAAGAAAAGTAGAAGAACAAATTCTTGAAGCGCCAGAATTTTATTTATGGACACACAAGCGTTGGAAACATAAGAGATAGGTTTGAAGTACGAGGTTTGAAGTACAAAGTACGAGGTTTGATGTAGGAAGTACAAAGTACAAATTACGAGGTTTGATTTACTAAGTACGAAGTACGAAGTTTGTTGTACGAAGTACGAAGTTTGTTGTACGAAGTACGAAGTTTGTTGTACGAAGTACGAAGTTTGTTGTACGAAGTACGAGGTTTGAAGTACAAAGTACGAAGTTTGTTGTACGAAGTACGAAGTTTGTTGTACGAAGTACGAAGTTTGTTGTACGAAGTACGAGGTTTGAAGTACAAAGTACG
>JAYVKR010000035.1:0-6021 GCA_043768185.1 Flavobacterium sp. | reverse complement strand
AATAACATTATCGTGTGTACTTGGCGCATCATTATTTGTTGCAATGGTTATAAACGCAGCAATGACTGGCGGATTTATGGATATTGAAGATAAAAATATATCTAGAAAAGCACTAAAAAAATATTCTATAATCTTTATAGCATCTGGATTGTTATTTCTTGTTCCAGGATATCTTTCTGATACAACTTGGATGCGTGCAATTGGACATTTATTACTAATTTCACTAGCATTAATGTGGTTGTACTACATTAAATTATATCAATGGACACAAGATTTTCAACACAGTTTCTTTCCAAAACTAGAATCTAAATACCAAGTTTTCTTGGGCGAAATTTTAACTGGTAAACGTGCTGTAATTGCATTGGTATCAATCATTGTTCTTTTGTTTTTCTCTTTTGTTTTACTTGGAATTTTTCCAAGAAACGTTTTATTTTTCCCTAATAATGTACCCAAGCAAAATATTGTTTACATTGAATATCCACAAGGTACAGACATTTCTAAAACGAATAAAGCTACACTGTTTGTAGAAAAACAAGTTATAGATGTTTTAAAGAAATATGTAGACGAAAATACTAAAGATAATTTCTTGGCAGAAAGTATTGTTTCTCAAGTAGGAATGGGCGCAGGAAATCCAAATGTAGATTCTGGAAATCAATCGGAAACTCCATACAAAGGAAAAGTTACTGTAAATTTTTCGGAATTTAATTTACGTAGAAATGTAGATACAAATCAAATTCTAGAAGAAATTCGAGATAAAGTAAAAGGTATTGCTGGCGCAAAAATTACGGTAGAAAAAGATGCTGCTGGTCCACCTTCTGGTTATCCAATTTCGTTACAATTATCGGGCACAAACTATGATGAAATGCTAGTGGAAGCCAATAAAGTAATCGAATTTATAAATTCTAAAAACATTACAGGAATTGAAAAATTAAATATCGATGTAAATAAAGAATCACCAGAACTTGAAATGAAAATTGACAGAGTTGGTGTTGGTAGTCTTGGCGCAACTACAGGACAAGTAGGTTTTACAATGCGTAGAGCCATTTATGGTCAAGAAATTTCTAAATATAAAGAAGGAAAAGACGATTATGATATTGTAATGCGCTTGCAAGAAGACCAACGTAAAAATGAAAGTGTGTTGTTCAATCAACCAGTAACTTTTAGAAATCAAAATAACGGACAAATTATTCAAGTTCCTATTTCTTCTATATCTACAACCGAAAAAAAATATACTTTTAATCAAATAAAACGTAAAAATTCTAAACGTGTAATGACTATTTATTCTAATGTTTTAACTGGTGCCAATGGTGACGGAATTACAAAAGAAATAGAATCGGCTTTAATAACCGCCAATTATAAAATGGCTGGCGATATTACTTATTCATTTTCTGGAGAACAAGAACAACAGAAAAAAGATTCCAGTTTCTTGTTTGGCGCACTACTTTTAGCATTAGCAAGTATTACAATAATTATTGTGTTGCAATTTAATTCTATTTCTAAAACACTAGTAATTATGTTTACCGTTTTACTAAGTTTTTCTGGAGTATTTTATGGCTATGTAATTGCAGGAATGGACTTTGTAATATTAATGACAATGATGGGAATTATTGCATTATCTGGAATTGTAGTTAAAAACGGAATTGTACTTATGGATTTCTTTGTCTTATTACTTGACGAAAAAGTACGTGTTAACAAACTAGAATCGCACGATGATTTATCAATTGAAGAAATAAAAGAAGTAATTATAGTTTCTGGAAAATCTAGATTAAGACCAGTTTTATTAACTGCATTAACTGCAATTTTAGGATTAATTCCGTTAGCAATTGGATTAAATTTTGACTTCTTCGGATTAATTACCGATTTAAATCCACATTTATATATGGGTGGAGATAATGTAATATTTTGGGCACCACTTGCTTGGACAATTATTTTTGGGTTAACTTATGCTACTGTTTTAACACTAGTTATGGTTCCAGTTATGTTTTATTTAGTAAAAAGAATAAAATATTGGTTAAGAAACAAACGTGAAAAAAGACAAAAATTTGCTTTAGAGAATTAAAATTTTAAGTTAATTTACAAAAAGTTCCTCAAGATTCGTTTTGAGGAACTTTTTTAGTTATATTTTGTAGAAAGAAACCTACTTAACATACTATTTGTAAAGATTTTAACGCATTTTTGCAAAATATTAAAATGTAAATAAAATGTTTAATTACTTATTTGAAAAATGGGAAGATGGTTTAAAGATAGGAAGATCTAAAGAGCATCATTATCTTGAATCGCAACGAATTCAATTATTAAACGCATTTGCAATTATTTCTATAATTACAGGTTTATTAATATTTACTCTTTATTCTATTTTAGAATTCAGCAATAAATACATGTCGTTGCTTTTAATTCCTATAAGTATTTTAATTCTATTTTTAAATAAAAATTATAAATCTAAAATATCTAAAGATGTAGCATTTTATGGATTTTACTTTTTAATATTATTTTGGAGTTTTCACACTAGAAGAACTGGCACAATTCTTTTACTTATGATAATTTGTTGTAGTGCTGCTTTTATTTATAAGAAAAAAAGTACCATTTATTTTCGAATTATCCTTTGTGCTTTGGGATTTGTATTTTACGTTTTATATGATTTAAATACTCCTTTTTACTTAGATGCTACAATTAATTACACCGTTATAACAACGCTAATTACAATAATAACTTGTGGTGTATTGTTGTTTATAATCATGCTGAGTGTAGATTTAATTAAACACAGTTCTAATTCATTATCTAATACTATAGGAGAGTTAAACTTTGCAAATGAAAATCTAAAAATTAAAGAAAATCAATTAGTTACTAAAAATGATGAACTTGTAGTTTTTAATACAATGTTAGATACAATGGTTAAAAATTCTACTAAAGAATTACAATCGTATCAAAAAGCAATTGATGATAATTTATATTCTGTTGTAACAGACTTAGAAGGAAGGATTTTAAAAATTAACGAACCTTATTTAAAAATTATAAAATACACTGAACAAGAATTAATTGGAGAAAAATTTTCTATTTTAAATTCAGATTTTCATCCTAAAAGTTATTACGAAGAAATTAAAAATACCGTTTTTTCTGGAAAAGTTTGGCGTGGCGAAACTAAAAACAAAGCCAAAGATGGAACTCATTTTTGGATAGTATCATCAATACTTCCTATAATAGATGAAAACGGAAAAATTAATAAATTTTTTACAATATCTACAAATATAAGTGACAAAAAAAAGGCAGAAGATGAACAAAAAACGGCTTTCGAAAACTCATTAAAAACCAATAAAAGATTAAATTTAGTTTTAGACAATCAATCAGATCTTGTTGTTATAACTAATAAGTTTGCTGTGCGAAAGTATGTAAACATAGCTTATTGCAATTTTTATGGTAAAGAGAAACAACATTTTATTGGTACAAGTTATAAAACTTTAGATCCAGAAAAAACTTCGCAATCATATACTGGTTTATTTGAATCTTTGAGTCGTAGTAATCCAAAAATTACCTATTTAGATGTTCAAGAAAATGCCTTGGGCGAAAAAAGATGGATTGTTTGGAACGAATTAGCAGTATTTAATTCTGATGATGAAATAACCGAAGTTTTTTCGTTTGGACACGATATTACAGAATTAAAAGAAATTGAATTTCAAAACGCCAATTATATTGCACAATTTGAAGAAATGGCATTTAAAACCTCTCACATATTTCGTGGTCCATTAACCAATATTATAGGATTAATGACATTATTAGAAGAAGATGCAATTCAAGAAGACGAAGTGAAACAAGTTGGCGTTTTTATGAAAAGTGCTGTAAATAAACTAGATTTTGCATCTAGAGATTTGGTTTCTTTTATTGATAAATACAATACCGAAAAAACTAATAATATAAAAAAACATTTCATAGTTGATTTTACTTTGGCTAAAACAAAACATCTAAAATGGAAATATAAAATTAGAAACTTTTTAGATGGCGATGGAAGTTTAACAATGCAACAAGCCATTTCTCACTTAGATTGTGATTTAGGGAAATGGTATTATAGTGAAGGCAAGATAAAATATGGTCATATAGAATCCATACAAAATTTTGAAATTGAACACATACAACTTCATAAATTAGTAAAAGAAATTTTAGACTTAAAAACCAATAATGAAGTTGAAAAATCAGAATTAAAATATATTGAACTCATTGATGCCTCAGATAAAATAATACTGTTGTTAGATGAGTCTGAAAGTATAATAAATAAGAATATAAATTAAAGGTAATAAAAAAGGTTTCTCATAAATATGAAAAACCTTTTTTAAGTTAGTTTGGTTTGGATTGGTGTTTTAATTCTTATCAGCAATAGCTTCTTTATTCCATATTTTAACTGATGCAACAGCGCTGTTAGAATAATCTACTTCAGATAATGATTGCTCATTCCAAAAAAACCATTTTCCAGTTTTTTGTCCGTTAGTATATTCTGCAATAGCTTTTTTGTTTCCGTTTACATCATAAGAAATCCATTTTCCTTCTAGTTTTCCTTCTTTAAAGAAACCTTCTTGTTGTATTTGTCCATTATCAAAATAATAAGTGGCTTTAACTAAACCGTTTACTTCTTCTAATTTTGGAGATTTTTCTTGTGCAAATGTTAGTGTAGATACTAATAAAAGTGCAATGATTGCTATGTTTTTCATGATTTTAGATTTTAGGAATTCATAATTACATAACAAAAGTAACAATTAATTTACAATACACAAACTTTTACTTAACAATTTGGTAACATTGAATGAAAATTTAACATTAGAACAAAAAAAATCCAGCTTTCTTAAACATAGAGAGCTGGATTTTAAATTATTTTTAGTATTTCTAGTTCAATAATTTATCCAATTGTACAACTAGATTTGCATCAGATGGTCTATCAGCATCGGCACTAATTACTTTTCCTTCTGGATCAAGAAGTATAAATCTTGGTATAGAATTAATTCCATACGATTTTATAAAATCACTCAACCAATTTTTATCTGCCATTAATTGAATTCCACCAAGTTGCTTGTCTGTAACAAACTTTACCCATTTAGCATGATCTTTAGCTTCGTCTATAGAAATGCTTACAAATTCTATTTTTTTACCTTCATATTTGGCTTCTACTTTTTGTAAAAATGGTATTTCTTGTCTGCATGGTCCACACCAAGTTGCCCAAACATCAATATAAACATATTTTCCTCGTAAATCTTCAAGCTTGGTTTTTCCACCAGCATGATTTTCATATTCAAATCCGTTAGAAACTTTGCCTTGTAATTCTTTTTTAATTTGATTTTCTTTATAAGCCATTTGCAATCCAAAAAACTCTTGTGTTAAATCTCTTCTAACTTTAGTTTTAAAAACTTCATCAAAATTTCCTTTTTCTAAGTTTTCTAAATATAATTTTTTATTAGATTCTAGTGCCAGTTTAAAATCTTCTTTATTTTTATCAAAATTAGCAGTTTCAAATGTTTCTAAACCTATTGTGTTTTGCGCCAATAAATTATTTTCTATTTCTCCTTTTCCTTTAAAAACAATAGATTCGTCAAACATTTTTGCATCCATAGTTAACTGCAAATCAAAACCATCTTTTAAATATAATGAGGCATATTCTACTCCATCATACATTTGATAAAATCCATCTTTAGCTTCAAACGAGTCTTTAAAAAACCCTAATGAATTAATTTTAATCTCTTTAATAATTATATTCTTATTGTCTTTAATATAAATAATGTCTGCATTTTTATTAGAAATATTTGCCTGAAAAGTTACCTTTCCTTGAGCAAAACTAATAGATGCAATTAAAATTAACGATAAAAAGTAGCCCAGTTTTTTCATAAAATAAAGTTTTAAAATTTTTTTAAAATCAAATATACCTAATTTATTTATTGACATAATTAAGATTAACAAAAAATTTGATGTTTATTATCAACTTAAGTTTTTTACTTTTGCAAAAAATAAATTACAATGTACAGAAGTCATTCTTGTGGCGAACTT
>JAYVKR010000034.1:0-16873 GCA_043768185.1 Flavobacterium sp. | reverse complement strand
ATTTTTTTGTTTTTAATAACTTCTTAACTATAATAAACAATAGATTTTACTTAAATTTGCTAACTTTGGTTTTTAACAATAAACCTTAAACAACAAACTACAAACAATCAATGTCTAGCATAATTCAATTACTTCCAGATCACGTAGCGAACCAAATTGCAGCAGGCGAAGTTGTGCAAAGACCAGCATCAGTAGTAAAAGAATTACTAGAAAATGCTGTAGATGCTAAAGCTACCGACATTAAATTGATTATAAAAGACGCAGGAAAATCACTAGTTCAAGTAATTGATAATGGTTTAGGAATGAGTATTACCGATTCGAGATTGTGTTTTGAACGTCACGCAACTTCTAAAATTCGTCAAGCAGAAGATTTATTTTCATTGCATACCAAAGGATTTCGTGGTGAAGCATTAGCATCAATTGCTGCAATTGCTCATGTAGAAATGAAAACCAAGCAAGATCAAGAAGAGCTTGGAACTCATATTATAATTGAAGGAAGTAAATTTGTTTCGCAAGAGCCAACAGTTTTACCCAAAGGAACTTCGTTTTCTGTTAAAAATTTATTTTTTAATATTCCGGCAAGAAGAAATTTTTTAAAATCTGAAACTGTAGAAATGCGCCATATTGTTGATGAGTTTCAACGTGTTGCTTTGGCACATCCAAACATTTATTTTACAATGTATCACAATGGAAGTGAACATTTTAATTTGCCTAATTCTAATTACAGACAACGAATTGTAACTATATTTTCGGGAAAAACTAACGAAAAATTAGTTCCAGTTCAAGAGGAAACAGAAATTGTTAACATTCAAGGATTTGTTGGAAAACCAGAGTTTTCTAAAAAAAATAGAGGCGAACAATTTTTCTTTGTCAATGATAGATACATTAAAAGTGGTTATTTGCATCATGCAGTTATGTCAGCTTTTGATGGATTGTTAAAAGATGGTGCGCAACCTACTTATTTTTTATATTTAAATGTTCCGCCAAATACTATAGACATTAATATTCATCCAACTAAAACCGAAATAAAATTTGACGATGAACACGCTTTGTACGCCATTTTACGTTCGGCAATTAAACACAGTTTAGGACAATTTAATGTGGCTCCAATTTTAGATTTTGATAGAGATCCAAATTTAGATACACCTTACGAATATAAAAATGCTACTGCCAATTATCCAAAAGTTGAAGTTGATAATAATTACAATCCTTTTTCAGACGAAAAACCCAACAAACATTTTTTTGGAAATAACAATTATAAAAAGCAAGAAAGTAATACAAGTTGGGAAAGTTTGTATGTTGGATTAAAGCAAGATACACAAGATGTTTCTAATTTTACATTTGAAAATGATGAAGTTACAGCATCATTATTTGACGAAAAAGAAGAAGAACAAACCATTAATAGAACGTATCAAATTCATAAAAAATACATCGTAAGTCCAATAAAATCTGGAATGGTAATTATGGATCAGCAACGTGCACATCAACGTGTTTTATACGAACAATTTCTAAGAAATATGACAGTAAAACAAGCTTCTAGCCAACAATTATTGTTTCCGTTGCAGTTGTATTTTTCTTCTAATGAGTTAAAATTATTGTCAGAATTACAAGCTTCGTTAGAAAATACTGGATTTGTATTTGAAGAAAATCAATCAGATTCTGTTCACATTTCTGGCATTCCAATAAACACCACAGAAAGTGAAGTTTCTATAGTTTTAGAACAATTAGTAAGCGATTTATTAGATGGAATTCCAGATTCTAGTTTCAGTCAAAACGATACTATTGCAAAATCTATGGCAAGAAGTTTGGCTGTAAAAACTGGAACTTATTTAACTGAAAAAGAGCAAGAAAATTTAGTAAATAATCTTTTTGCTTGCAAAGAACCCAATGTTTCTCCGTTTCAAAAACCAACTTTCATTACAATGCGTGTGGAAGATTTAGATAAAAAATTTGCTATATGATGAATATTACACCAGTTGTTAAACAACTTTTAATAATTAATGTTATCTTTTTTATTGGAACAGTATTAAATCAAAATTTTGCTATTAACACTTTTGCACTTTTTCCATTAGATAGTCCAAATTTTCATTGGTATCAATTAATTACACATATGTTTATGCATGGAGGAATTGCTCATCTTGCATTTAATATGTTTGCATTATACTCGTTTGGCTCAAATTTGGAATATTTTTGGGGTGGAATAAAGTTCGTATTTTTTTATATTTCATGTGGTTTAGGAGCAGCAATTACTTATAGTTTGGTTAATCAATATTTAACAAATGATGTTGCTTCATATGCAGTTGGTGCATCAGGTGCAATTTATGGACTGCTCGTTGCTTTTGGATATATGTTTCCAAATGCAGAATTAGGCATTATGTTTATTCCAATTCCTATAAAAGCCAAATATTTTATTCCAGGAATTCTTGCAATAGATTTGTTCTTGGGTTTAAGAGGACAGTCAATATTTGGATTCGGTTCAACTGGAGTTGCACATTTCGCACACATTGGTGGCGCAATTACTGGTTTTATAATGATGTGGAGTTGGAGAAATAATAAGTTTAATCACAACCGTTGGAATTAATAAAGTTTTTGTAAAAAAATAAAAAACACAAATGGATATTATTAACGATTTAAAATTGCAGTATAAAATGGGCGGCATTGTTATTCGACTCATTTTTATAAATATAGTATGTTATGCCGTACCAGGAATTGTATTTGCAATTTTAAGTATGTTTAAAGTTGATATAGATTATAAAAGTTTTGTTGCTTTATCGTCAGATTGGAATGTTTTGCTTTACAAACCTTGGACAATACTTTCCTATTCTTTTTTTCACTCTGGATTTTTTCATATTTTATTTAATATGTTGATGCTTAATTTCTTTGGAAATTTATTTACAACCTATTTTACACAGAAACAATTGCTTGGTTTATACATTTTGGGAGCTATTTTTTCTGGATTTTTCTACATGATTGGATATACTTTTTTACCAGCTTTAACTGGAGTAAATGCTAGTGTAGTTGGTGCTTCTGGTGCAATTATGGCAGTGTTATTGGCAACCGTAAGTTATCAACCTTTAATGGAAGTTCGTCTATTTCTATTTGGAACTGTAAAACTTTGGCAAATTGCTTTGGTATTGATTATTATCGATTTAATTCAATTGCCAATGGACAATACTGGCGGACATATTGCTCATATTGGTGGTGCTATTTTTGGATATATTTTTATTAGATTATTACAAAACGGAACCGATTTAAGCAAGATAGTTTCTAGATTTATAGATTTTTTTGTTAATTTATTTCAAACTAAAAAATCAAACCCTTTTAAGAAAGTTCACGTAAATGTTAAGAAACCAACTCCAATTAGACAAAGTAAAATTGTAACAAAAGACAAAACACAACAACAAATTGATGATATTCTTGATAAAATTAGTCAATCAGGTTATGATAGTTTGAGTGTAGATGAAAAAGAATTTCTGTTTAAAGCAGGAAAGTGAGTGTTCAATTTTCAGTAATCAGTGTTAAGTTTTCAGTTTTCAGTGTTCAGTTTTTAGTGTTCAATTTTAGGAATTTTTTTTGTGTTGTGATAATTAGAATCAGATTAATTACTATTTAAGTTAAAAGAAATTAACTTTACGACTTTGTGCCTTTGTGGCAAAATAATTTATGAAGAAACTCTCGTGGTTTAATAAAGTATTTTTTTTCTTTAATATAGTACTAACTGTATTGACATTTCTTGCTTATGTTTTGCCATTTCTTGCGCCTAAATTCTTTCCTTTTTTATCAGTTTTAACTTTGGTATTACCATTGTTTTTAATTTTTAATGCGTTATTTTTTCTTTATTGGTTGTTACAAATAAAACGACAAATGGTACTTTCTGGAATTGTTTTAGTACTAGGAATTACATTTATAAATAAGTTTTATAAATTTTCTACTACAGATAGTCAAAAGGAGGAAAGCGATTTTGTGGTAATGAGTTACAATGTTAGATTGTTCAATCTTTTTAAATGGTTGCCCAATGATGATGCAGCTAAAGAAATAGAACATTTTATAAACGAACAAAATCCTGATATTCTTTGCATACAAGAATATTCAGAAAATGCTAAAGTAGATTTACGAATTTACAAGCATAAAATTATTTTTATGCAAGGCAACAAGATTAGAACTGGACAAGCTATTTTTTCTAAATTTCCAATAATTGATAATGGCGAAATTGAACTTCCTGAATCTGATAATGCTATAATTTTTGCAGATATTAAAAGAGGAAATGACACTATTAGAGTTTATGATATGCATTTAGAATCTGTAAAAATCACTCCAGATGTAAATGAAATTCAAGATAATGTAAATGTAATTGACCAACAAAAATCGCAATTTATTATTAAAAGAATTAGTAAAGCATTTGAAAAACAACAATTGCAAGCAGAGATTTTAAAGAAGCACAAAGAACAATGTAAGCATCCAATTATTGTGTGTGGAGATATGAATAACAGTGCATTTTCTTATGTGTATAGAAACATAAAAGGAAGTTTAAACGACTGTTTTGAAGAAGCAGGAAAAGGATTTGGACAGACTTATAATTTTAAATATTATCCAGCGCGAATTGATTACATATTTGTAGATAAAAGCATGAAAGTAAAAAGTTTTAAAAATTTTCCAAAGTTTAAAAACTCCGATCATTATCCAATTGTAGCTCGATTAAATATCGAAGAATAATTTATAATTCTTGCTTCAATAAGTATTCTTTAGCATATCGTCCTTCGTTAAAAAGTAAATCTAATATACTTAGATTATTTATAAAACCAAATTTTTCTCCAAATACTTGTGTGTACGATTCAAATTTAGAAGTATCTTTTTTTCCATTTGCCAAAGTTCTATAATCTAAAAATTGTGGAACTTCATTAAAATATTCTTCGGTTTTTTTATAATCTAAAGGTAACCCCAAACATTTAGAAACTACAGTAATAGTTTCAAAATTCAAATCTAAAAGAAAGGTGTGTTTTTTATCAAATATTTTACGAACATCATCTTCAAAATATTCAAAAAAAGGAGAACTTCTGTATGCTGCTTCGAGCGATTTAAAATGTTGTTTTTGCCAATTAAAATCGGTTTCAATTTTTATATCTCTAGTTTTTTGATGAGCTTCTTTACTATGTTTTACAGGAATATTAAGCATTTGTAAACCATTTGGACTGTAAATGTACATTCGGTTTCTGTTGGTTTGCTTCTGAAAATTATCATCTATTTCAAATGTAATTGTTTCAGCTTTTGCCATAGCAACGAAAGTACTAATTGATGGAAAATAAGTGGGTTGAAGTAGAATATCCATAGTTGAAGTTTGTTGTTTTTAGTTTATGGTTTGTTGTTAAAACAATAATCTACAAACCATAAATTATAAACTTATTCTTTCTCTCTTCTTTTTTTTAAGAAATAATCAACTCCAAAATACAAAGCTAATGCTATTAAAAAATATTGAAAATACGATTGTGGTTGTCCATCGCCGCCAACTGTTGTAAAAACTCTATTCCAACGCACTTTATTGAAACCTTTTCCGTTAGAATCCCAACTCATCCAAAGAAAAATTGGTTTTCCAACTATGTGATCTTCTGGTGTGTAACCATAAAACCTTGCGTCAAGAGAATTATGTCGATTGTCTCCCATCATAAAATAATAATTCTGTTTAAAAGTATAAGTCGTTGCTTTTTTATTGTTGATGAAAATATCATTTCCAACTACTTTTAAATCGTTTCCTTCATACTCGCCAATTATTTTTTTGTAAAATGGTAAAACTTTTGTATCTACAGTTATAGTTTTTCCTTCTTGTGGAATATAAATTGGACCAAAATTATCTGATGACCAATTGTTTACAACCGATTGCGGTTTGTTCTTAAAGTTTGGAAAAATTCCATTTTCTGGACCTTTGTGAATATATCTAGTAACAGATTTCACTCTTAAATCTAATTTCATTTTTTCAAACTTCTCAAATGTTAAGTTACCTTGAAAAATATTTGTAGGCACAGTTAAATTAAGCTTATCATAAATTTCTTGATCTATATTTCCAGTAAAATATGTATTTATTGAATCTTTTAAAATTAAGATTGGATCTACATTTTTTTCTATTAAATAATCTTGTAAAACATTATTATCCCATATTTTAGTTTCGAGTTGAAAAACTTGACCAGATTCGGTTATTTCATAATCATTTTTGAAAGATTCATCAAAATTATTTTTACCCATTATTGTGTAAAAATACTGTGGTTTTGCACGTTCTGGTAAAATTAACTCTTTACCATTTACAAAGACAATTCCGTTTTTTATTTGAAGTGAATCGCCTGAAATTCCAACGCAACGTTTTACATAATTGGTTTTTTTATCAATTGGTTTGTCGTAGCGAACATCTGTATCTTTATACATATTATACAAAGTATCTGCAGGCCAATTGAAAACTACTATATCATTGTTTTTTATTTTTTCAAATCCTGGAAATCTAAAATAAGGCAGTTGCGGTTTTGGTAAATATGATTTTACTTTTAATAAAGGTAAAGTATCGTGAACCATTGGCGCAGCAATTGGCGTAATTGGTGTTCTTGCACCGTAATTGAATTTGCTAACAAATAAAAAATCTCCAATTAATAACGATTTTTCTAATGATGCAGTCGGAATTACAAAGGGTTGAATGAAATAAGTATGCACAAAAGTAGCTACAACTATTGCAAATAAAAGTGAACTAACTGTATCTCCAGTTTTGGTTGTTGCAATAGTATTTCTATCTTTAATGTAAGTAGCATTTTGAGTATAATTTACATAATAAATGTACAAACCAAAAGTTGCAATGCCTAAAATGGTATCTGTAGTTGAATTTTTGCCAAAACTTCTTAGCGTTTCAACCCAAATTACTGGAAACATAATTAAGTTTATAACAGGAAGAAATAATAAAAAAGTCCACCAAGTTGGTCTGTTTATAATTTTCATTAAAACTATAGAATTGTACACAGGAATAAATGCTTCCCAAGATTTTCTACCTGCTTTTTCATATAATTTCCAAGTTCCTAATCCGTGAATTAATTGAACTATTAAGAAAAAAACAAACCATTGATATGCTGTCATAATTTTATGTTTATTAATTTAAGAGTTTAAAAAATTATAAGTTTTAAAGTAAACTTAATAATTTATTCAAATCTTATATAATTTAATTTTTATTTCTATATTTTAATGTTTTTAAGAAATATTAAGCAATGTTTTACATTTATCTTCCAACTTCTAACTTCTAACTCCCAACTCAAGAACGTCTTTCATTGTAAAAACGCCTTTTTTTCCAATCAACCATTCGGCTGCAATGATTGCTCCAATCGCAAAACCTTCTCTGTTGTGTGCTGTGTGTTTTATTTCAATTGTATCTTCATTGGAAGTATAAAAAACAGAATGCGTTCCTGGAACTGCATCTACTCTTTTTACATCAATAAAAACATCATCAGCGTTTGGATTTTCAATGCTCCAATTGTTTTTATCTGTATTGTTTATAATTGCATTTGCCAATGAAATTGCTGTTCCGCTAGGTTTGTCTAGTTTTTGAGTATGATGAATTTCTTCCATCGATACATCATATTGTTTGAATTGAGACATTATTTTAGACAAATAATCATTCAATTCAAAAAACAAATTTACTCCCAAACTAAAATTAGATCCATAAATAAAAGCTGCATTTTTTTCATTACAAAGCGCAACCATTTCATTATAATTTTCTAACCAACCTGTAGTGCCAGATACAATTGGTATTCCGTTATTAATGCATTCAGAAATATTACTAATTGCAGCCGATGGAATACTAAAATCTATAGCAATAACAGCATTTTCTAATCCTTCAAATGTATCTTCTGCATTTTTTTTTAACACAATTTCATGACCACGTTGTAAAGCAATTTTTTCAATTACTTTACCCATTTTTCCGTATCCTAAAAGTGCTATTTTCATATGCTATAAGTAACCAAATTACCTTTTTGTTACAATTATTAAGTTAAAGTAATCTAAAAATTGTAGGTAAATGTTAGTGCCAAATTTTGCCTTGTAGTTAAATCATCTTGTTGCAAATCGGGTTTAAAAGATAAATTATCATTAACGTTAAATTGCATTAAGTGTGCATCAACATTAGCATCAACTATGTTTAAAATGTATAAACCTACTGTAATTAAAAGAGCCAAATCTCTATTTCTTTGATAAAATTTTTGTCCAGAGATTAATCTATTGTTGTCTAAAAAAGAAAGTTCATCTTGATCTGTTATGCCAGACAATCTTTTTTTATAGGCATCTCTGTACTGATTGTATTTTTTATTATTGGTAGTATAAAAATAAATTCCGGTTCCAAGCGCACCATAAACGAAAGGAATTTTCCAATATTTTTTATTGTAAGCTTGACCTAATCCTGGTAAAATAGCAGAATAAAAAGCAGCTTTTGCTGGAGCTAACGGATTAATTACATCTTTTTTTATTGTATCTGTCACAATTAATGTTTTGTCAATTTCTACTTGCGCAAATATTGAATTTCCCAAAAAAAGAGATATAAATACTATGTAAATTAACTTTTTCACTAACCGTTTATAAGTTTTATTATTCGATTAAAATCTTCTTCAGAATGAAAAGGAATTGCAATTTTACCTTTTCCATTTCCTGCAATTTTAACATCAACTTTTGCACCAAAGAAATTAGTAAATGCTTTCTTTTGATCTTCTGCAATAGTAAATGAAGTTTGTTTAGTTGCTTTTGCAGAAGCAGGTTTCAATCCATCTTGATGTTTTTTTACCAAAGCTTCTGTATCACGAACAGATAAATTCTGACTAACAATTTTTTGATAAATTCCGGCTTGAATATCTTGATCTTCAATTGAAATTATTGCTCTTCCGTGTCCCATAGAAATAAATCCATCACGAATTCCTGTTTGAATAATTGGATCTAATTTTAAAAGACGCAAATAATTGGTAATTGTAGAGCGTTTTTTTCCAACGCGTTCGCTCATTTGCTCTTGCGTTAATTGAATTTCGTCAATTAATCGTTGGTAAGAAAGTGCAATTTCTATTGGATCTAAATCGTGACGCTGAATATTTTCTACCAATGCCATTACAAGCGATTCATTATCATTTGCAATTCTAATATAGGCAGGAATTGTTGGTAAACCAATAAGTTTAGAAGCACGCAAACGACGTTCTCCAGAAATTAATTGGTATTTATTAAAATCTAATTTTCTTACAGTAATGGGTTGAATAACACCAAGTTCTTTTATTGAAGAAGCCAATTCTTTTAGCGAATCTTCATTAAAATTACTTCTAGGTTGAAACGGATTTATTTCAATTGTTTCAAGATCAAGCTCAATAATATTACCAACAACTTTATCGGCATTTTTATCGTTCACCGATTTAATATCGTTGTCTGGATCTTTTAAAAGTGCTGATAATCCTCTTCCTAAAGCTTGTTTTCTAACTGCTTGTGCCATTAAAATTTAAATTAATTACTGTTTTTTTTGATAATTTCTTCTGCTAAACTAAGATAATTTGCTGCACCTTTACTTGTTGCATCAAAATTTATTATGCTTTCGCCAAAACTTGGAGCTTCACTAAGTTTAACATTTCGTTGAATAATTGTTGTAAAAACCATATCATTAAAATGTTTTTGAACCTCTTCAACTACTTGATTAGAAAGACGTAATCGAGAATCGAACATCGTTAAAAGTAAACCTTCAATATCTAAATCTGGATTATGAATTTTTTGTACACTTTTTATAGTATTTAGTAATTTTCCTAAACCTTCTAATGCAAAATATTCACACTGAATTGGAATTACTACAGAATCGGCAGCAGTTAGCGCATTTAAAGTTAGTAAACCTAATGATGGTGCACAATCTATCAAAATAAAATCGTATTTATCTTTAATAGATGACAATGCTTGCTTCAACATATACTCACGATTTTCCTTGTCTACAAGTTCGATTTCTATGGCTACAAGATCAATATGAGCAGGAATTACATCTACATTTGGTGATGAAGAAGGCACAATTGCATCTTCTGGAATGTTACTGTGTTCTAGAATTTGATAGGTTCCAATTTCTACATTATCAACATCAATTCCTAGTCCAGAACTTGCGTTGGCTTGCGGATCGGCATCTATCAACAACACTTTTTTCTCTAAAACACCAAGTGATGCTGCGAGATTAATTGAAGTTGTAGTTTTACCAACACCACCTTTTTGATTAGCAATTGCTATGATTTTACCCATTGAATTCTTTAAAATTTTGAGTGGTAAAAATACAATTATTTATGGGTTATGAAAATGTATTTTGTTAACAATGTTGTAATTTTTAGTATTCAGTGATCAGTGTTCAGTTTTCAGTAATCAGTTTTTAATATTCAGATTATAGTAATCACATAAAATTATTTAGAAAACAAGAAAATTTAAAAAAAGAACGAGTGATTTTCATTTCACTAAGTTTTAATGAACACTAAAAACTGACCACTGACCACTTATTTACTTCCTTTTTGTTTAATCATAGCTTCTAGCATATCCCACATTTCACTCGGAATTTGCTCTAGCATATTAAATTCTCCTGCACCTTGAAGCCATTCGCCACCATCAATTGTAACCACTTCTCCATTTACATAAGCAGAAAAATCTGACACTAAATAAGCAGCTAAATTTGCCAATTCTTGATGATTTCCAACTCTACGAAGTGGCACTTTTTTAGTCATATCAAATTTAGATGCTAAATCGCCAGGTAAAAGTCGTTCCCATGCACCTTTTGTTGGAAATGGTCCAGGCGCAATGGCATTCATTCGAATTCCATATTTTGCCCATTCTACAGCCAAACTTCTAGTCATTGCTAGAACTCCAGCTTTGGCAGTTGCACTTGGAACTACATATCCAGAACCAGTCCAAGCATAAGTTGTAACTATATTTAATACATTACAATTGGTTTGTTTTGCTGCAATCCAATGTTTTCCTAATGCTAATGTGCAATTTTTTGAACCTTTTAAAACAATGTCTATTATAGTATCAAATGCATTTGCAGAAAGTCTTTCTGTTGGTGAAATAAAATTTCCTGCGGCATTGTTTAAAAGTACATCTACTTTTCCAAACTCTTTTAAAACTGATGCTAACATAGCTTCAACTTGGTCGTAATGTCGAACATCACATTGCAATGCCAAACATTTTCCACCATTTTCTGTGGTTAACTCTTCGGCAGTTTTTTGTAGTTTTTCTAAATCACGAGATGTAATGGCAACATTGGCACCAAGCTCTAAAAAATATTGTGTCATGGCTTTTCCCAAACCACTTCCGCCACCAGTTACTATAATTACTTTACCTTTTAAGGCATCATCACGAAGCATTTTTGCTGAAAAATCCATAGTTGTATATTTTGAATTTCAAATGTAAGAAATATTTTTGTTATGCACGCATAGTATTTTTATTTGAAAGAAAATTTAAAAATAAATTTATTGCTTTCCAACCTTTTTACAAAAATAGAACTCTTATAAGAATACAGGTTTACCAAATTTAATTTTAATACTATTTTTATGAAAAAACTAATTCTAATTTCGCTATTACTTTTTGGCTGTTTTGTTCAAGGTCAAAGTCCGCAATTAAATGTAAAAGGAAAAGATTCATCGCTTGTTAGATTGAGTCAACTAAAAGTCACTGTAAAAGTGGTTGGAAATATTGCCTACACCACATCTGAAATGCATTTTTTTAATGGAACTAATCGTCAGATGGAAGCAGAGTTGCTTTTTCCTTTGCCAGAAGGCGTTTCTGTTTCAAGATATGCAATAGATATTAATAATAAAATGCGTGAAGCTGTTCCTGTAAATAAAAATAAAGGAAAACAAGTTTTTGAAGCCATTGAACATCGTAGAGTTGATCCAGGATTGCTTGAAAAAGTAGAAGGAAATAATTTTAGAACTCGAATTTATCCTTTAATGCCAAGTAAAGAACGTATTATAATTATTGGATATGAGCAAGAACTTTCTAGTTATGATGCTACACATTTGGCATATCAAATGGTTACGAATTGTCCAAATAAATTAGATCTTTTCGAATTGAAAATTGCTGTTCTTGGTGCAACTTCTGAACCAAATATAAGTAATGATGAAGGAATTTTAGCATTAGAAAATATAAATCAAACGTATCAAACAAGTATTGTAAAAAATAATTTTCAACCTAAAGATAAATTATTAATTACAATTCCAATAAATCAAGAAATTCCGAGTGTAGCAGTGCAAAGCGTTGATGGACAACATTATTTTTATGCTAATACGGTTTTGGATAATACTAAAATTAAGAAAAAAAATCCGAATACAATTGGGTTAATTTGGGATGTTTCGTTAAGTTGCAAAAATAGAAATACTAAAAGAGAATTTCAATTGCTTGATGAATATTTTGCAAAATTACAAAATGTAGAAATTTCGCTTTATTTCTTGAGCTATGATTTTGAGAAAAAGAACAATTATACTGTAAAAAATGGCGATTGGTCCACTTTAAAATCGGTTTTAGAAAGTACTGCTTACGATGGCGGAACACGTTTTTCTAAAATAAAATTACCTGTACACGATGAATATTTATTTTTTACAGATGGTTTGTCGTCTTTGAGTAGCAATATTTTTACGTTGACAAAAAAGCCAATTTATACCATTAGTTCAATGGCTTCGTCGGACTATGCTTTTTTGAATTATAATGCTATAAAAACTGGAGGATGTTTCCTTAATTTAAACGAAATAAATTTGCAAGATGCGTTAGATAAATTGCAATTTCAGACGTTGAAATTTCTTGGAATTAAAGAAAATTATTTGGTTACAGATCTATTTCCAATGGTTGGAACGCCAGTTTCTGGAAGTTTTTCTGTGGCAGGAATATCATTAAAAAACAGTAATGAAGTAACGTTACTTTTTGGATATGATGAAGATATAATTCTAGAAAAAACTATTGTAATTGATACAATAAATCAGGTTTCAAATGAAATTAGTATTGAAAAACTTTGGGCTCAAAAAAAGATTGCCAATCTTGAAATTCAGTACAAATTAAATGCATTAGAAATTGAAACTTTAGGAAAGCGATACGGAATAATTACGCAAAACACCTCATTAATAGTATTAGAAAATTTGAATGATTACATTCAATATGACATTGTTCCTCCAGCAGAATTGCGACTAGAATTTGACAGAATTATGAAACAACAAGTTGCAAATGCTCAAGCTAAAAAGTTTAGTAATTGGCAAAATATTGAAAGTTATTATCAAATGTTAACTGCTTGGTGGAATAAAAATACAAAGTATGAATTTCCAAAGCCAGATGTAAAATCTGCTAAATTAATTGGAACTATTACTGGAGTTGTTAGTGATAATTCTGGACCAATTCCTGGTGCAAATGTGGTAATAAAAGGTACAAATAGAGGAACGCAAACTGATGTTGATGGACGCTATGCTATAGATGCAAAATCTGGAGAAGTTTTAGTTTTTTCATTTGTTGGTTTAAATAATCAAACTATAAGAGTTGGTTCTAAAAAAGTTTATAATGTTATACTTACAGGAAATAATGTGAGTTTAGATGAAATAGTTGTTACAAGTGCAATGGGAAATCGAAAAAATGATGATGTCGAAGAGGAAAAAGAAGAAGATGTTAGAACCGTAAAAAGAAGTGTTGCTCATTCTACAAGTGTTGTACAATCTTCTGAAATTACTCAAAATGCTAAACCAAATGCAATTCAATCTTTAAAAGGAAAAGTTTCAGGATTGCAAATAAATACTACTTCATCAAATAGCGGAATTAAAATAAGAGGTAATAGAACAGTTACTACAGAAAATCAATCCAATTCAAATTCAGAATTAACAACTTGGGCATCAAATGATTTTAAAGATGATTTAGGAAAAAAAGACAAAACAAAAGTCAATAAATGGAATCCAGATAGAATTTATTTAAAAGCGTTAGCCAATGCGCCAATGGATAAAAAATATGGTTTGTATTTGCAATTGAGAGACGATCAAATTAATAATCCGAGTTTTTATTTTGATGTAGCCAATCATTTTTATGATAATGGAAATAAAGAAAAAGCACTCTTAATATTGAGTAATATTGCCGATTTAGGTTTAGAAAATCATCAATTGTATAAATCCTTAACTTATTTATTACGTCAATGGGAAGCTTATGAAGATGCTTTGTTTACGGCAACTCAAGTAGCAAAATGGAGAGAACAAGAACCACAAGCACACAGAGATTTGGCACTTACGCTAGAAGATAGTAAAGAATATCAAGCAGCATTTGACGAATTATTAAAAGCATTAGATGTAAATTATTTTGCCGAAATGAGAGGACAATATGATGGAGTAGAAGATATAATTTTGATGGATATAAATCGATTGGTTTCGGAACATAAAAGTATTAAAACAGGAAAATTAGACAAAAAATATTTAGAAAAAATGCCAGTTTCAGTACGTATTATTTTAAACTGGAATCAAATGGATATTGATATTGATTTGCACGTTGTAGAACCAACCAACGAAGAATGTTTTTACGGACATAGAGATACGCAAATTGGTGCACGATTTTCTAAAGATTTTACACAAGGATATGGACCAGAACAATATTTAGTTAGAAATGCTGTAAAAGGAAAATATATTTTAAAAACCAATTATTTTGGTGAAAGTGCCTTAACAGAAAATGGTCCAACTACAGTAATGGTAGAAATTTACACTACAAAAGCCAATGGAACTATTGAAAGAAAATTGCAAACAATACAATTAGGAAAAGTTAAACAAAACGAAAATTTGGCTGTGGTTGTAGTAGATTAGTTAATATCAAACCTGACAGGTTTTTAAAACCTCTCAGGTTTCAAAAATGAATTTTCTTTTAGTTCATTAACCGTCATAATTATACTAGTTTTTTAAGATTTGTCAATCAAATCCCTAAGAAAAGCTCAATAGAAAATGGATTGCTTTTTAATTGATGTACATACTTAAAGTTGTCTACATCATTAAACATCTCAATAACCTCATTTCTTTTTAATTTTGTAGGTTTATCAGATAAGCAAGCTAGATAAGAAGTCCAAGGATACTCAATTGGATGATCACAAATTTTATGATGGACTGGATTGTTATGAATGTAAGCTATAAGATTTTGAAAATAGCTTTCATTATTAATAAGTTTTCTTCTAAAAGGTCTTTCAAACAATGCACCATGTCTGGTATAACTTTTATTAAAAGCTTTGGTGTATGCATTAAATAAATTTGAAAACGACTGAGATGGTAAAATTTTCTTTTCAGATTCTATTTCTTTCAAATCTTTTATTCTAACTAAAAAGTGAAAGTGATTTTTCATTAAACACCATGCGTATGTTTCTGCAATTGGTTCAATATGTATGTCGTATAAATTTAGAAAATGTTGATAATTTTTATTTTCCTTAAATAGCGTGGTACTGTTTATTCCTCTATTATAAATGTGATAGTATTTTCCATTTTCAAGTGGTTGTATCATAAATATTTGGCGTGTATATTGTATATAGTTGCAAATATAATAATATTTATTATACCAAACCTGACAGGTTTTTAAAACCTGTCAGGTTTAACTTTAGCCGTAACAATTTCTCGATATTCTTTTTTCAAAGAAATCATTTTTTGTAGAGTTGTGATTGTTTTGCTGTTTGGCGTTAATGTAATTGTTTGTTTCATAATAGCATAAATTTACAAATTATTTTTAATTTATAACATTTATTCCAAATTTTTAAATTTTTTTCATTGGTATAATTTGAAGTGCAAAGACCTCTATAATCTTTGTATTTAAATCGTAAAAAACTACTTCATAAATAATGTTATTTTTTGTAGTAAAGCTGTAAATATAAGTTACTTCGTCAAAGTATACTTTATAAAGGCATTGCAAGTTTAATTCCTTTTTCATTCAATACTTCACGAGTTATTTTACCATTTAAGTAGTCAAGTACAATTTTTTTATCATCCACCATTTTTTTGGCAGACAATTTTATTTGATCTTTATTTATTTTTGTTTTCATTGTGCTACACAATATACTAATTTATATTTAGTATGCATTTTTTGTTACAGATTGTTTGGTTTTTAATATTAATAAAAGTTTGCAAATCATTTAATTAGGAACTTTAATAAAATTAAACAAAATCTAGCAGAGATTACAACAAATTAATTTGTTAAATTGGATATTAAGGGAATATGATCTTAAAATAATTTTGGGGCTGATTTTTAAACAAACCTGTCATGTTTATCAATCCTCCATCAAAACCTCTAAAATACTAATCGCAGCTTCACTAATTTTAGTTCCAGGACCAAAAACGGCAACTGCGCCAGCATCAAACAAAAATTGGTAATCTTGTTTTGGTATTACACCGCCAACTATCACCATTATATCTTGGCGTCCGTATTTTTTTAATTCTTCAATAACTTGTGGTACAAGCGTTTTGTGTCCAGCAGCAAGAGAAGAAACTCCTAAAATGTGAACGTCGTTTTCTACAGCTTGTTTGGCAGCTTCACTTGGCGTTTGAAATAACGGACCAATATCTACGTCAAAACCTACATCGGCATAACCTGTGGCAACAACTTTCGCACCACGATCGTGACCATCTTGTCCCATTTTGGCAATCATAATTCGTGGTCGTCGTCCTTCTTTTTTTGCGAATTGATCTGCCAATTGTTTGGCTTGTTTAAAACTTTTATCGTCTTTAATTTCTTTACTGTACACACCGCTAAATGTTTTAATTTGTGCTTTGTATCTTCCAAAAGCTACTTCTAGCGCATCACTAATTTCGCCTAGTGTAGTTCGGTTTCTGGCTGCTTCAACGGCAATTTCTAGTAAATTTCCTTCGCCAGTTTGCGCACAATG
>JAYVKR010000033.1:0-5971 GCA_043768185.1 Flavobacterium sp. | reverse complement strand
TGAGTATTTTCGGCTTGAAGAATTAAATCTTGAAAAACTTTTTGTTGTGTTTCAACTGGATTGCTTGCCCATTTCAAGGTTTTTTTATGAATTTTCTTTGCGAATATTTTGGCTGCTATTGATTTTATTGACATCTTTTTTTTTGCCACTAAGACACGAAGTCTCTAAGTTATTTTTTATTTTTTTTAGATTTCTCTTTTTCTGCTTTTATTCTTGCGTCTTCATCGGCAACTTCTTTTCTTAACTTAAGTTCTTCTTCTGTTGCTGTTAATTGTAAATCTGGTAAAGTATCTACAGAAATGGCAAGAATGGAGTCTTTATTGACTTTGGCATATTCTAAATCGCCATTCAATACTTTTTTTATAGATTCTAAATAAACTTCGTTTTTCTTAATTGCAAAGGCAAGAGAATCTGATTTTAATGCCATTTCTGTTGCTTCTTTTCTTAATTTAGAGGAAGAATAACCAGGAATATATTCTCTTAAAGGTGTAAAAGCAATTATAAATGTGGTAACTGTTATTATTAAAATTGCGCCAATTGTTGCTACTATAAAAACATTTATTAGGTTTAGTTTAAACGAAAATAATTCCTCGAAAGTATCTTCATTTAATATAATTAATCGGTTTTTAGTAAACAGTTTTTTCTTTAATAATTTTTTTTTGAGGCGTTTTTCAGACATGGCTTTGGATTATATACAAATATAGAAAAATTAGTTGTTTACATCAATTTCAATTAAATTTTAAGCTTATAATGTATGTTTTTTGTATCTATTTTTGTGTTTTAACGAAAATTAACTATAAATAATTTGGGTAAAAATAAAAGAATGTCAATTTCTTTTTACCTTTGTAAATTCAAATAACTAAATTTAATTTTAATATATAAAATTATGAATTTTTTAAATATTTTTTTAGGGTTCATGCCTGGAGGTTCAGAATGGATACTTATAATAGTTGTGGTATTGTTACTTTTTGGAGGTAAAAAAATTCCTGAACTAATGAAAGGGTTAGGTTCTGGAATAAGTGAATTTAAAAAAGCATCAAAAGGAGAAGATGAAGCTGCTTCAACCGATACTTCAAAAAAAGAAGATATTAAAGAATAGTTTTTACTTTCTTAAATTTAAAATTCCAGATTTCAATTTTTAAAATTTAGATTTGGAATTTTTTTGTTATTTTAAAAAATGAGATTAGCCTTTATCTAATATTATTAAGTTTTTTATTATTATTAACGCAACCTTTATTACTTTTTTGCATCTTAGCAATAAATAACTCTATTATGAAAAATATTATTTTAAAATTTATACTTTTAAGTTTAACTATTCTTTTGTTCTCATGTTCACACAACGAAAATGTTGAAAATATGGTAAACTCTTCTGTAAATCTTTCAGAAGTTTATGTTGCAGGTAAAAAAAATTCACAAGCTTGTTACTGGAATAATAATCAATTGATTATGCTAGATTCTGGATCTTTAACAAATACTTTTGCTGATAAGATAATTGTAACTAATGAGAATGTTCACGTTTTTGGTGGCGGTTATGAAAATAATCAATTTATTAGTTTGTATTGGAAAAATGGAGTTTTGACAAATTTAAAAAATCAACTTTCTACAAATGCCTACAGTGTTTCTATTACAGACATGAATGTTGTTGGTAATGATGTTTATTTTGCAGGATATACTTATGCAAATCCATTTAATTACAATAACTCTTCAAGTTTAGTTTATTGGAAAAATAACGTTAAAAATACTGTTGCAAATTATTCAAATCATTCTTTTACAAAAACTAAAATTCAAGTTGTTAATAACAATGTTTATTTACTTGGAGCTGGTAATGTAAATTTCTCTGATAAAGGGTTTTACAAAAATGGTGTTTACAATGAAATTTTAAATGTTGATTTATATGATATTATCATAAATAAAAATAATAATGAGGTTTATGTTTTAGGCTCAAATTATTCTAATAATTCTGCTTATTATAAAAATTTAACTAACAATACTAGTGTTTATTTACCAAATAGTTTATTAATTGAGATTAATTTTGATGAAATTAATAATATGTATTTAGGGTTTGGTAATAAAATTTTTAAAAATGGGACGGTTTTTTTCGATGGTTCTGCAAATATTAATAATCAAAGTTATGTTTTTAAATTTTTGAATGATAATACTTATAAGTTGACCATTTTTGAAAACAATGATGTTGCTCCAGCTAATTATTCTTTAAATATTAATGGTATAAATTCTATGCAAAGTGCATCTGGTGAGGTATTCAGATCTTTTTTTGTAGTTCAGAACTAATTTTATTTATAAATGAAATTTACAAAACCATAGTCAATTGAATTCTTTTCCTATCTTCGTCAACCTCAACCACTTTTACTTGAACATGTTGGTGTAATTTTACAACTTCATTTACGTCACTTACAAAACCTGCTTTGAGTTGCGAAATATGAACCAAGCCACTTTCTTTTATTCCGATATCTACAAAGCAACCAAATGCTGTAATATTATTTACAATTCCAGGTAAAATCATTCCTGTTCTAACATTTTTAATGGAAGTTACACTTGGATCAAACTCAAAAACTTTGGCAGATTTTCTTGGATCTAAACCTGGTTTTTCTAACTCTTTTACAATGTCTTTTAAAGTTAAAATTCCTATTTCTTTAGTGATATACTGTTCTAGTTTTATTTTAGAAATTTTTTCTTTATTGGCAATTAGTTCTGAAACTTTTATTCCTAAATCTTTTGCCATTTTTTCAACAATTCTGTACGCTTCTGGATGCACTGCCGAATTGTCTAACGGATTTTTACCTTCTTTAATTCTGATAAAAGCCGCAGCTTGTTGGTATGCTTTTTCGCCTAATCTTGGTACTTTTTTTAATTGTTTTCTATCTTCAAAAGCACCGTTTTCTGTTCGATATTGAACTATGTTTTCAGCCATTTTTTCGCCAATTCCAGAAACATAACTCAATAACGATTTACTTGCTGTATTGATGTTTATTCCAACCGAGTTTACACATCGAACTACTACAGAATCTAATTCTTCTTTTAATTTTGTTTGATCTACATCGTGTTGATATTGTCCAACGCCAATTGATTTTGCATCTATTTTTACTAATTCTGCCAACGGATCACTCAATCTTCTTCCAATAGAAACTGATCCACGAACGGTAACATCATAATTGGGAAATTCGTCTCTTGCAATTTTAGATGCAGAATAAATTGATGCTCCAGCTTCTGAAACAACAAATACTTGAATGGGTTTGGCTTCGCCCTGTTCGCCTTTGGCTCGAGTGTCAAAAGCGATTTTCTTAATAAAAAATTCGGTTTCACGACTTGCTGTTCCGTTTCCTATAGAAATTGCTTCAATATTGTAAGCATTTACCATGGAACGTATTTTTTTCATCGCCATAGCACTTTCGTTTTGTGGTGCGTGCGGATAAATAGTTTCGTTATACAACAAATCGCCTTTTTCGTCGAGACAAACTATTTTGCAACCGCTACGAAATCCTGGATCGATTGCTAAAATTCTTTTTTCTCCAAGTGGTGGCGCAAGTAATAATTGTCCTAAATTATTTGCAAAAACATCAATGGAAGTTTTATCAGCTTTAGCTTTGGCTTCTTGCAAAATTTCATTAGAAATTGCTGGTTCTAACAAGCGTTTGTAACTGTCTTTTATGGCTATTTCTAAGTGTGGTTTTGCTTCGGAACGCTTATTTGTTATAATATTTTCTTCTATAAAATCTAGTGCTTCTTCTTTTTCAATTGCTACATTTAATTTTACAAATCCTTCACTTTCTGCTCGCAACATTGCCAATAATCTATGAGATGGCGCTTTAGAAATTGGTTCTGCCCAATCAAAATATTGTGAAAATTTTTGAGCATTTTCATCTTCTTTTTTAGCTTTTGAAACTTTAGTAGAAATTATTCCATTTCGTTGAAATAATCGTCGCAAATTTTTACGGATGTATATGTTTTCGTTTATCCATTCTGCAATAATATCTCTTGCGCCTTGCAACGCATCGTTTTCATTTGCAACGTTTTTATTGAGATATTGCGACGAAATAAAATCGATATCGTCATTTCCTTGCGCCATAATTAGTTTAGCCAAAGGTTCCAATCCGTTTTCGCGAGCAATATCGGCTTTGGTTTTTTTCTTCTTTTTATAAGGTAAATATAAGTCTTCTATTTCTAGTAAATCGAAGCTTTTTTCAATTTTTGATTTTAATTCTGGTGAAAGCTGACCTTGTTCGTCTATAGTTTTTAAGATGCTTTCTTTGCGTTTTACAATTTCATCGTATTGCTTAGATAACTTGGAAATGTTTTCTACTTGAACCTCATCAAGATTTCCTGTTTGGTCTTTTCTATAACGTGAAATAAATGGAATTGTGCAATCTTCACTGAGCAATTTTAAAGTTGCTTCAATGTTTTTATTAGAAGTTTGGACTTGGACTTTTATGTAATCTATTTGGGTCATTGAATTTTAATTTATTATAAGAGAATATATGTAAATTAAAAAAATAAATGTTGGTACAATTAATAACATTAATAAACTTATATTTCTATGATTAATTTGATTTTTTTTATGTTTAATAAAACTTTCTATTAATAAAAAAATTGTCCAAATAAAATAAAATATAAATACACAAAAACTTATTGTTAAAATATCGCCTGTTGCACACCAGCGTTTTGGGTCCAATAAACTAAAAGCAATTGATATTGCTATTATATTTCCAATAATAAAAATAAAAATCCTTATAAGTATATATTTTTTCATATATTTTTTAAATTATACATTACAATATTATAAGAAAGCTTTATAAAAAAATTTATAAATTTTATACAAGTTGTTTATTTGATTTACTTAAAAGATACTATTCCGCTAGCTATTGGAATTCGAAAAGTTCGTAAAGTTATTGTATTCGTAAATATAAAAGTGTGCATTAATAAAATACAAACTTATATTTTAGTAAAATACAAATTTGTATATTAATAATATATACTATGTTATAAAATCTAAATAATTTTGTCTGTTAATTACTTCAAAAGTTGCCTCTGGATAAGCTTTTGCGAAAGCTGTTGGAATTTTGGCTTTGCGGTTTTCATTCCATTTGAATTCAAATCCTGACAAATTATCGGCATTTTCTTCTAACCAATCTAATTCTTGTTGATCGTAAGTGCGCCAGAAATAATTATTAGTTCTTATCTTTTTATAATTTTGTTTTTTTATTCTTTCTGATGCTAAATAATTTTCCCACAATGCGCCAATATCATTGCGATTTTCTAATTTATTAAAATTATTTATAATTCCGTTTCTAATTCCGTTATCATAAAAATACCATCGAGACGATTTTACAACTTCTTTTCGAAGATTTCGACTAAAACCTTCTACTTTAAACAAAACAAAAACTTTAGAAAGTAAGTCTAAATAATTAGCAACTGTATTTTTAGACATTTGCAATTGTGTTGCTAGTTCTAATAATGAAACTTCTTGCCCTATTTGAAAAGCTATTAAACGTAGTAAATCATAAATTTTGTCGGAATGTTTAATACCTTCAAAAATTAAAATGTCTTTTAATAAATAAGAATTTATAATTTCGGCTATATAATCTTCCTTGCTTTCCCAATCTTCGTGTTGTTCTAATTCTGGATAACTTCCAAATAGTAATCTTTTCTCTAAATTTTCGGTTGTTTGTTTATAATTTTCTTGTTTAGAAAACTCTATTTGTGACAGTGGAAATAAATACATAGTATTTTTTCTACCCACTAATGGTTCGCCTAAATTATTAGATAAATCAAAAACAGATGATCCAGTTGCTATAATTTTTATACCTTCAATGGTGTCTACAATCAACTTCAAAATCATTCCTATATCTGGAATATTTTGTGCTTCGTCAATTACTAGTAGATTTACGTTTGCCAAAAGACGACTATAATTGTTTACAGAACGTTCTTTTAGTAAATTAGCATTGTTTTTATCTTC
>JAYVKR010000032.1:0-13518 GCA_043768185.1 Flavobacterium sp. | reverse complement strand
GTTTTGGCTGCACGATTTACTTTTTCTAAACGTTTTTCTACCGTTTCTAAATCTTTTAATTGCAGTTCTATATCTATAGTTTCTTTGTCGCGAATTGGGTTAACATTTCCATCTACGTGGATAATATTATCGTTATCAAAACAACGTAATACATGAATAATTGCATTACATTCTCTAATATTTGCCAAGAATTGATTGCCTAAACCTTCACCTTTACTTGCGCCTTTTACCAAACCTGCAATGTCAACAATATCTACTGTTGCCATTTGTACGTTTTGTGGTTTTACCAATTCTTCCAATCTGTTTATTCTTGGATCTGGCACATTTACTACTCCAATATTAGGTTCTATAGTACAAAACGGAAAGTTGGCACTTTGCGCTTTTGCATTAGACAAACAATTAAATAAAGTTGATTTTCCTACATTGGGTAATCCTACAATTCCTGCTTTCATATTATGCTGAATTTAGTTCAGTATCTTTCGATATTATTTTATTATAAAAAGTGTGCAAATATAATCTTAATTATTGTAAATTGTTTAGTTAAATTTTAAATGTATTTTAAAGATTTAGTATGTATGCATATAAATTAAAAAACTTTACTATATATTTGTTCAACTAATCAAATCAATAACTATTTATGAAAAAAATTACATTTTTATTCTTTCTTTTTTCTTTTACAGCACTATTTTCTCAAAAAGAAATTTCTGGAAGAATCACAGACGCATCTGGCGTAGCTCTTGTTGGAGTTAATGTTTTAGAAAAAGGAACGCCCAACGGAACCATTACCGACTTTGATGGAAACTATAAAATTAAGGTTAAAGAAACTGCTACATTAGTATTTTCTTATGTTGGTTACAAAACTGTAGAAAAATCTGCTGATGGAAGTAGTACTATCAGTTTATCTATGTCAGATTCTGAAACACTTGAAGAAGTTCAAATTGTAGGTTCAAGAAATGCAAAAAGAACCGTAGTAAACTCTGCTGTACCAATTGATGTTATTAGTGTTAAAGAGGTTACAACGCAAAGTGGAAAAGTAGAAATTAACGAACTTTTACAATATGTTGCGCCATCTTTTAATGCTACAAAACAATCTGGTTCTGATGGTGCAGATCACGTTGATCCTGCATCACTTAGAGGAATGGGTCCAGATCAAACTTTAGTTTTAATTAATGGAAAAAGACGTCATCAATCGTCTTTAGTAAATCTTTTTGGAACAAGAGGAAGAGGAAATACTGGAACAGATTTAAACGCAATTCCTGCAACATCTATAAAAAGAATTGAAATTTTAAGAGATGGCGCAGCAGCACAATACGGTTCTGATGCTATTGCTGGAGTTATAAATATTGTATTGAATGACAATGTAAATGAACTAACTGGAGCGGTAACTTATGGAATGTATGATACTAATGCTAAAGGAGACTATTTACTAGGAACACCAAATACGCCAGGTTATAGATTAGACCAAGATGGTAACGGAAATACATATGGTAAAGACAAAAATTTTGATGGAAATACCATGAAAGTTGGTGTAAATTATGGTACAAAAATTGGTAAAAATGGAGGATTTGTTAATTTAACATCAGAATATTTTACTAAAGAAAAAACGCTACGTCCAGGATTTGACTTTAGAAAAGGATTTGGCGAAGCCGAAATTAAAAGTTTAAATTTTATGGGAAATCTTTCTATTCCTGTAACCAAAACTATAGATTTTTATGCCTTTGGAGGAAGAAATGACAGAAATACTGATGCTTATGCTTTTACAAGAAATGGTGGAGAACGCGTTGTAGAATCTATTTATGCTGGTGGTTACACGCCTAGAATTACTTCAAATATTGTTGATAATTCTGTAGCTGCAGGTTTTAAAACAAAAACCAATAACGGTTGGAATATAGATTTAAGTAATTCTTTTGGTAACAACAAATTCGATTATAACATTAAAGGAACATTAAATGCTAGTTTACAAGGGAATTCTCCTAGAGAATTTAATGCTGGTGGATTTAGTTTAAGCCAAAATACAACTAACTTAGATTTTTCTAAAAACTTTAAAAGAAGAGAAGATTCTAGTATAAATTTAGCATTTGGAGCTGAATATAGAATTGAAAAATATGCCATTTTTGCAGGAGAAACTGGTTCGTATGCAACTTATGATACTGCCGGAAATCCTATAACAAATCCTGCAACGCAAACTGCTCCAATTGATCCAATTTCTGGAAATCCAAGACCTGGAGGTTCACAAGGTTTTCCTGGTTTTTCTCCTAAAAATGAATTAAACGAAGGAAGAACGAGTAAGTCTGCTTACGCTGATGTAGAATTTGATGTAAATAAAAATTTACTTTTAAGTTTTGCACTTCGTTATGAAAACTATAGCGATTTTGGAAATACTTTAAATTGGAAATTTGCTTATAGAGTAAAATTAAGTGATAATTTTAATTTTAGAAGTTCTATGAGTACAGGTTTTAGAGCACCATCATTGGCGCAAATTTACTTTAATACTAACTTTACTAATTTTAATGCTGGTGGCGCAACAGAAGTTTTATTATCTGCCAACGAAAGTGCTGTTACAAAAGGTTTCGGAATTGAAAAATTAAAACAAGAAACTTCAATAAACGGTTCTGCTGGAATTACTTACAATGAAGGAAATTTTTCTGCAACTGTAGACGGATATTTATTAAATGTAAAAGATAGAATTGTACTAACAGGATATTTTGATGCAACAGCTTTAAATTTAAATGTTGATGCTGCACAGTTTTTTGTAAATGGTGTAAGCACTAAAACCAAAGGTATTGACGTAGTTTTAGCTTGGAAAAAAACTGTTGGAGATTCTAAATATGGTGTAACTTTTATAGGAAATACTAATAAACTAGAAGTAAGTAAAGTAAACAATAAAAATCTTGATGGAGAAACGTTTTTTGGAGAAAGAGAAATTGCATTTTTAAAAGCATCTGCTCCAAATAGTAAATTAGGATTAAATTTAAACTACAACTTTAAAAATTTCGATGCTGGAACAGCATTTACAAGATTTAGCAAAGTAACTCTTGTAGATTATGCTGGAATGGATAATGTATATGGAGCAAAAATTGTAACCGATTTAACTCTTGGATACAAAATTATTAAGCAATTAAAGCTAAGTGTTGGAGCTAATAATTTATTAAATATTTATCCAGATAAGCAAGATGAATCAGGAAATACTGAAGCTGGTGGATATTTTGACGCTGTGCAAATGGGAATTAGCGGTGCTTATTATTATGCAAGATTAGGATTTAGTTTCTAATAAAAAATTACATTAAAAGCAAAATCTCGAGAGTAATTTCTCGAGATTTTTTTTATGTTTATATTTTAAATTATTTGTGTAAATCTATAATATAATCTAAAATTTCTTCTTCTTCTTTAGTTGCAGTAATTCCAGAAACATTCCAATAATCAGTAAGAATTACATTCTTTTTATTAAACAATGTTTTGTCTTTAAAAACATCGCTTTCTTTAAAACTATAATTCTGATTACTAAAATTTGTGGTAACAAAGTAGTTTCTAACTTCTATATTTTTCTTTCCTTTTTTTTCTATTAAATCAAATCCTATTTCTTCTTTAGAACTTACTAAATAGTAAACAGAACCATCAAACTTATATATGTTTTTAAAATTAGATTTGTAAATATTTTTAGATCCAATTGCTGTTTTTTCATCGGCTTTTGTAACAGTACTTGGATTTAAAAATGTAGTAGCTTCTATAATAATTTTTTTCTTGTAATCATAAATTACATTAACATCGTCAAGCAAACCTTTAGCTTCATCTAACGGAATAATTATCATGATATAATAATCTTTATTAGGAGAATATCCTTTTATTAAAAAATCGTATTCTTTCTTAGCTTTAGGATCTAAAACAGGATTTAAATATTTAAAATTATAATAATTCTCCATTATATCATTTAAGTTGTATCCCAATAAATCATTGGTAACATTCACATCTACTAACCCAAACGACCTATTTTGTTCTACCAAAATATCTGTATTAAATTTTTTATCCTTGTCAGATATTTGAAAATTCATTAAGCCATCATTATAATAAGAGTACTCTCCATTTATTTTAAAAAATTCTCTACTATATATTTTTAATCGTGATGGTGTAGTTAGTTTCTTTTTAGAATTTTCAATTAACGATAGTAGTATTTTTTGTGGATGTTGTTTTGTAATGATAATTTCATCTAAATCATTAACATTATTCTTTAAAAAAATTATAGTTTCTTTATCTTTTAAGTTGGATAATCTAACTGTAGTAGTAATGTAAGAAGTATGAGAAATTTGAATATTAGTATTTCCAGTAAAATCGAAACCTACTTTACCTTCACTATTGCTTAAAAATAATTGTTTGGTTTTTAATAAAACCACGGTTACATCTTCTATTGGTAAACTAGTTTCTGCATCTTTAAGAATTATAATTTTATCTACAGTTTGTGCATTAATCACAAGCGATAAAATAAAAAATAGTACAACTATATAATTTTTCATTTAGAAAATGTTTAAACAAAATTAACTTATTTAACTACATAACAAAACTTTAATCGATAAAATCAAAAGTTTATTACAATATATTTAATTAAAACATTAAAAAATATATGTGAATTTTATAAAATATATTAATTATTGTACAACATATACTTTACAATGATGGTATAAATTTGTATTGTAATATAAAACAATTACTTATCATGAAAAATTTAACATTAACATTAGCATTAATTTTCGCAGCAAGTTTTTCTCAAGCGCAAAACAAGAATGTTTTAAAAACTACAGAAACAACAGTTACTACAATAAAAGATTCTGATGGCGAAAAAAAATTAGTTAAAAAAGAAGAAACTCAAGAGGTTCAAAAAATAGAATTAGGAGATGAAAAATCTAACACTATAAATATTGACGTTAAAGAAACTCCAATAGAAGTTGTAAAAACAACCAAAATTACCAATGCAGATGGTTCTACAAGAACTGTAGATGTTGACCGTTCTGGATATTATCAAGGTGATAATAATATGAAATATAAAATTGCTTTAGATTCTCGAGGTTATACAATTGTAACTGATGGAACTAAAAAACCAGACTTATTGAGAAAAACTTCTATAAATACATACATCTATAGAAATAGAAATTCAACTGCCATTAGTTATTTCGATACAGAAGGTAACCTTGTTATTGAAACTTACAATGATAAAACTGATGATATTACAACTAGAAAATATATGAAGGTTAAACAATAATAATTGTTTTGAAAAAGGGAAAAATTGCTATTGAAAAAAAAATCTTAAGTGTAATGCTTAAGATTTTTTGTGTTTTAAATTATTCATTATGTAAAAAAGCTTGTCTATTTAGAAGTGTTTCTTCACTTTCTATATGATTATCATCTGGAATACAGCAATCTACAGGACATACTGCCGCACATTGAGGTTCATCATGAAAACCTTTACACTCAGTACATTTTCCTGGAACAATGTAATAAATATCGTCAGAAACTGGCGTTTGTGCCGCATCAGAATCTACTTCTGTGCCGTCTGGCAAAATAATTTTACCTTTTAATTTTGTTCCGTCTTTATAACGCCAATCGTCTGCGCCTTCATATATTGCAGTATTTGGACATTCTGGCTCGCAAGCGCCACAATTTATACATTCGTCAGTGATTATAATTGCCATTTTTTTGAGATAAAAGAATTAAGAAATAAGAATAAAGATTTTTAAATAGTTTGGTTTGAAAGAAAAAGGTTGAATTATAAAAAATCAATCTATTTTCTTTATTCTATTTCTTTATTCTAATAACTATTATCATATTTTTGCACAAAATTACAATCAAATCTTGTTATAAACAAATAAACAAATGTTACAAAACGATAAAATAAAATGTTTTATTGAACTTGGAAAATTTTTAAGTCAATTTTCTGAAAATGAAACTAGTAAAAATGATACTGTTTTAAATAACAATTTGTTTTTTGATGATTTTAATTCCTTAATTCATTTATCACAATCGCACAACGGTTGGTTTACTCCAGAACAAATTTATTTTGCAATAAAATCGTGGTCAGAAGCATTGAGTGAAGAAAATTTAATTAAATGGATTTCTAAGTATTCCTTCGACTGCGCTCAGGATGACAATAAAAAGTTAAAAACAGTTGGATTAATTTTGGCAGGAAATATTCCCTTAGTTGGTTTTCACGATTTTTTGTCGGTTATACTATCTGGGAATTCAGTTTTGGTAAAGACATCTTCCAATGATCAAAAACTATTGCCATTTTTAGCCAATTATTTAATTTCTATCGATAAAAAAATTGAAGAATTTATAACTTTTACAGATGGAAAATTAGAAAATTTTGATGCTGTAATTGCCACAGGAAGTAATAATACTGCTAGATATTTTGAATATTATTTTAAAGACAAACCAAATATAATTCGCAAAAATAGAAATTCAGTTGCAGTACTTGATGGTTCAGAAACTAAGGAACAATTAAATCAACTTGGAGAAGATATTTTTAGGTATTTTGGTTTGGGATGCAGAAATGTTTCTAAATTATTTGTTCCAAAAGAGTATAAATTTGATACATTTTTCGAATCTATTTTTAGTTATCAAGACGTAATTCATTATGAAAAATATGCTAATAATTATGACTACAACAAAGCCGTTTTCTTGATGAGTAATTTTAAATTATTGGATAACGGATTCTTAACTATTAAAGAAGATACAAGTTACGCCTCACCTATTTCATCTGTTTTTTATGAATTTTATGATAATATAGAAGAATTAAAAACAAAATTAAAAAACGAAGAAGATCAAATTCAGTGTATTGTTTCTAATAATTTAATAGAAAATTCAATTGAATTTGGGCAAACTCAAAAACCAAATCTTTGGGATTATGCAGATAATGTAGATACTTTAGCGTTTTTGATTAAAATCTAAACAAATTTTACATTATCATAAATATCATTTAAAAAAATTTCTACATCTACTGAATTAAGTTTTAATGCTTCATTAATTGAATTAATTTCTATCATTAACCAAGAATTATCATCATTTTTTGAATATTTTATAACTTTTATTGATTCACTATCAATTAATATATATTCTTTTAATGTTTCAATTTGTTTGTACAATAAAAATTTTCCGCCTAAATCGTAGTTTCTTGTAGATTTTGAAAGAATTTCGATTATAACAGTAGGATTGGTGTAGGTATCTTTTTCAGAATCTGTTAAATTTGGTTCATTACAAATTATACTTATATCAGGATAAGTATATAAACTTAAATTTGGAATATTTACTCTTAAATCACTTCCATAAGGTTTGCATGGTTTTCCTTTTAATTTAAAAGATAATTCACCAAAAATATTTGAAAATATTTCATTGTGAGATAATGAAGCACCACTCATTGCAACTATTTCACCTTTAGAATTCTCGCTTCTATATAATGGAAAAATTTCACCTTGAAAATATTCGTGTTTTTCAGTTGAATGCCTTTCAATTTCAAGATATTCTGCCTCAGTATAAAATTGTTTTTCAGGAAAACCCATCATTTATTATTTATTAAACAAATATAATCATAATTTCATAATTTAAAAACTATTTATTTATTGCTAAACTATAACGTTTTTGTTAATAACATCAACTTTCTACTAATAAATAAATTAGGTAAAATACAAAGCTATTTACGAAATTTGCAACAATCAATTTAATACTATTTCACTTAGTATTAAAATTGAAAAAGACACTGAAGTAATTTGTAATAGAAATAGATACTGAAATAAATTTACAATAGATACTGAAATAAACTTACAATAGATACTGAAATAAATTCAGCATAAAAAAAAATGAAAAAACACAACTACAGCGCCGGACCTTGTATTTTACCACAAGAAGTTTTTGAAAAATCGGCACAAGCCATTTTAAATTTTAATAATTCTGATTTATCATTACTTGAAATTTCTCATAGAAGTAAAGATTTTGTTACCGTTATGGATGATGCAAGAGCTTTGGCACTAGAACTTTTAGGTCTAGAAGGAAAAGGTTATCAAGCATTATTTTTAGCTGGCGGAGCAAGTTTAGAATTTTTGATGGTTCCATACAATTTAATGAAAACCGAAGGAAAAGCAGCGTATTTAGATACTGGAACTTGGGCAAGTAGTGCAATTAAAGAAGCCAAACATTTTGGAGAAACTGTAGTAGTTGCTTCGTCTAAAGAGCAAAATTACAATCATATTCCAAAGGGTTTTGTTGTACCAACTGATGCATCTTATTTTCATTGTACCAGTAACAACACTATTTTTGGTACTCAGATGAAATCTTTTCCAGAACTTGAAATGCCAATGGTTTGCGATATGAGTTCGGATATTTTTTCTAGAACTTTAGATTTTTCTAAGTTTGACTTAATTTATGCTGGCGCGCAAAAAAATATGGGTCCGGCAGGAACAACTTTAGTTGTGGTGAAAGAAGAAATTTTAGGAAAATCTGGTAGATACATTCCTAGTATGCTAGATTATCAAAAACACATTGCAGCAGAAAGTATGTACAATACGCCAGCCGTTTTTCCTGTTTATGCTTCGTATTTAACCTTGCAATGGTTAAAAAATTTGGGTGGAATTGCTGCAATTGAAAAAATTAATGAAGCTAAAGCCAAATTAATTTATGCAGAAATTGATAGAAATTCATTGTTTAAAGGTGCTTCTGTTGTAGAAGATAGAAGTATTATGAACGCTACTTTTTTATTAAATGATGAAAATCACACTGCAACATTTGACAAAATGTGGAAAGAGGCAGGAATTTCTGGATTGCCTGGTCACAGATCTGTTGGTGGTTACAGAGCTTCAATGTATAACGCTTTGCCACTAGAAAGTGTTCAAGTTTTGGTTGATGTTATGATAGAGTTAGAAGTTAATGTTTAGTAATTAGTGATTAGTGATTAGTGAGAAGTAATAAGTGAATAATAAAAAGATTATTGGATTTTAGAGAAACCAATATTTAAAAAGCCAAAAGTATAGATTGGTTTAGCCCAGATTGAAATGAAAAGCTTTTTATAAAGAAATTCTAATTTTTCTTGACATTAAACTGCGACCAAAGGAAGCACGTTTTATGGCTTATAAAAATAGTATTTATTTATAAAAACTTGAAATGGAAAGCTGGAACTAGCTTTAAAAAAAGATGCTGAACTAAATTCAGCATAAATAAATTCAGAAAAAATAAATATAGCATCGAAAGATGCTGAACTAAATTCATCATAAAAATGAAAGTATTAGCCAACGACGGATTGTCAGAAAGTGGAATTAAAGCATTAGAAAAAGGTGGTTTTGAAGTAATTACTACCAAAGTGGCACAAGAACAAGTTGCCAATTTTATAAACGAAAATAATGTTGATGTTATTTTAGTGAGAAGCGCAACCAAGGTAAAAAAAGATATTATTGACGCGTGTCCAAACCTAAAAATTATTGGTCGTGGTGGCGTTGGTATGGATAATATTGATGTTGATTATGCTAGAGCAAATAGTAAACATGTTATTAACACGCCAGCATCTTCTAGTGAAAGTGTTGCCGAATTGGTTTTTGCACATTTATTTAGTGGTGTTAGATTTTTACACGATGCTAACAGAACAATGCCACTTGAAGGCGATGCTAATTTTGATGGATTGAAAAAAGCATATGCTAATGGAATTGAACTGCGTGGAAAAACCTTAGGAATTATTGGTTTTGGAAGAATTGGTCAAGCGGTTGCAAAAATGGCACTTGGATTAGGAATGAAAGTTATTGCAAGTGATAAATTTCTTGGAAAGGCAGAAGTAAAAGTAGATTTTTATAACGGTCAGTTTATAAATGTTGCAATAGAAACCGAACCTATGGAAGATTTATTGAAACATGCCGATTTTATTACTTTACACGTTCCGGCGCAAGATGGATATGTTATTGGTGCAAGCGAATTGGCACAAATGAAAGATAATGTTGGTATTGTAAATGCGTCTCGTGGTGGCGTTATTGACGAAGTTGCCTTGATTGATGCTCTTGATAACAACAAAGTTTTGTTTGCCGGACTTGACGTTTTTGAAAACGAACCAACGCCAGAAATTAAAATTTTAATGCATCCTAAAATTTCTTTAACACCACATATTGGCGCAGCAACACTTGAAGCTCAAGATAGAATTGGGACAGAACTTGCAGAGCAGATTATTGGAATTTTGAGGTAGAAATGTTTAAGATTTTCTAAATAATAATAAATTTTCGAAAAGCTCTGATTGAAATTATTGTTTTTAATTGTTCTTAACTTTTAATTTATACTTGGAATTTGTGATTTGGATTGTGTGATTAGTTTTTTGGAATTTGGAATTTGGAATTTGAATATTTGTAGAAGTTAGTATACTTTTTTACTTTCTATTGTATAGTTTATTATATTTGTATTCCAATTTAAAATAAAATACTATGTTTGAACAACTTACACAATTAGTAAAACAGTTTGGAAACGATGCAGTGGTTAACAATCCTGCTGTTCCCAATGAACACAATGAAGCCGTAATGGGAGAAGCCAGTAACTCTATTATGGATACTTTAAAAAATATGGTTGCTAGCGGAAATATGGAAGATTTAGGTAAATTATTTCAAGGAAATAATGCTTCTGATCCGTCAAATCCTGCTGTGAAACAAATTACAGATAATTTAACTGGAAGTTTAGGTGAAAAATTTGGATTAAGTGGCGCAGCGGCAAGTGGCGTTGCAGGAAGTTTAATTCCTAAAATTTTAGGTTCACTAATTGGCGGTGCAAAAGATCCTAACAAACCAGGATTTGATGTAAGTGATATTATTGGAGCTATTTCTGGCGGAAGTGGAAATAGTGGTGGCATTATGGATGCTATTACAAAATATGGCGGACAATTTGGATTAGACCAAAATGCTGATGGAAAAGTAGATGTAAGTGATGCAATGGCTGCTGTTTCTGGAAAAAGTGGCGGAATGTTTGGTGGATTACTTGGGAAACTATTTGGAAAGTAAAACTTTTTTTCTTTACATTATAAAACCATCATTTTTGATGGTTTTTTTGTGGAATTTATGTTTATTAAGTAGTAAATAAAACTCTAAGTCGAGTATATTTTAGATTTCAATTCTTTTCAATTTTTTATTCTTTTTTACATTTTATAATTGGATAATTTAAAATTGAAATAGATTTATTTGACCTAACTTTTTTAAACTTTGATACTACTTCTTTACATACAAAATATTTTAAATTTTTTTTGTTTTCATTAGAATAAATTAATGGAAACTCATTGTCTGAAATATAAATCTCTTTTTGTTCTTTAATAAGTGTAGAATCTATTACTTTATATTTTAAATATTGTTTTATAATTTCATTAGTAATTGGATTATTGTTTTTTTTCCATGTATAGAGATTATTAAAGGTGAATAAAATTCAATTTCATTGATCATAAAAGCATAAAGATTATCATTATCTTCAAGATTAATTATTTCATAAACTTTATTTTTCTTTGGTCTTTCATTTTTATGAAAATCATAAATTACATTTTTTATTGCATCCTCTTTATTACCAAATTCAATTAACAAGATTCTTGAACAAGAGAAAATTGAAAAAATAAAAAATACTACTATAATTTTTAAATTTGTCTTCATTTTTAATATTTATTTCTACTTCAATAGTTTGGATTTGCAATTCGTAACAAAAAAATACAGTTAAAACAAATCTAATCAAATTACTTCTGACCTGTTTATCTAATTCTGTAAAATTTCTAGCAAAATTAAAGTTGTATCTAGCATTTTTATTTTTTCATATAATAACGATTTGTAAAACGTTTCTATTCGTATCAAAAAAACTTCAATCCGTATTAAATTTTTATCGCCACCGCTTTCCATTCTGAGGAAGGAAGATTCTCTACAAAAAATTCACCAAAACTGATTAAAAGTTCATAGAGATTCTTCCTTCGTCAGAATGACAAACAGTGCGATTGCTTTTGTCTTAGACTATTAGAATTATAGTATTTCAAAAAAAATTATGATTATTTAAAATAATTTTTCTAGCGATTACTTTCCATTCTGATGAAGGAAGAATCTCCACAAACAATTCAAACAAACTAATTTAAAAAAGTATATAGAGATTCTTCCTGCGTCAGAATGACAAATAGTGCGATGGCTTTTATATTTATGTTAAAATTACTACTATACTTTATAAACATTCTGATTTTTATTAACTTTATAAAAAATAGTCTAATGAAAAATTTATATTACCTAATTGCAATTGTGCTTTTTATAGTAAGTTGTACCACAAATAAAAACGTAGTTTTAAAAGAAAATAATAAGGTTGAAAAAAATAAATTTTCTGATACGGTAAGAATTGCCAATGACGAATTAGAATATGAAGTTATAATTTTTGAACCTGGTTTTAATTATTGGCTCAACTCAACTGCAAGACCAAGAGGTTTTTATACAGAAAGTTTTCTTGAAGGTAGAAACAGAATTTATGTTGCCGAATGGAACAACCGAGTGATGCAACCTCAAAGTTACAGTTCTCAATTGTATGAAATGCAAATAAATTATTTACCAAGCATTCATTATGGTTATGAAGTGAATTACTTAATTTATAATTATTTTATATTTTTTCAAATAAATTATAAACAACAATTGGCTGGATTTGTTCCAAGAATTTAATTGTAGTATTTTTGTGCTTCATAATCTTGTATGAAAAACTTTAAACAACGTTGGGGAATTACATCTAATTGGCAAGTTGTTGTTATTATAATTGTATTTGCAATTACTGGTTCTAGCGCTGCTTATTTGTCTAAACCTGTTTTAAACTTGGTAGGAATTACCAAAGAAAGTGTTTCTGTAATTGGTTATTATCTACTTTATATTGTTTTAATTTTTCCTATTTATCAAGTATTGCTTGTGAGTTTTGGTTTTCTTTTTGGACAGTTTAATTTCTTTTGGAGTTTTGAAAAGAAAATGTTACGAAGTATGAAACTTGGTTTTATTGCTGATTTTTTTGAACAAAAAAAAGGAACTAATTAAAGTTCCTTTCTAAATTTATTTGATAATTACAACGAGTAAAGTGTTGTACAATTATATTTCTGTTATAAATAAAACATTTCAACTAGCTCAATGTGTCAATTGCCAATATAATTGAATTTGTACTATAATAAGTAAATAGTATTACAAACATAATTTGATATTTACCAAGTGATGCACACATTTTTTATAATTGTATTTTAAATTATATAAATATATTTTAAAACAATAATCTAATTTATTCTTGCTTTTGAATTACATAGGTATAAATCCAGGTGAGTGTAAAGGTTGGAATAAAATCGCTAAACGGAAGTATTTCTTCTAGAAATTCTATTATTCCGCCTACTCTACCTATTGTTCCTTTGTACATTGTAGAAAGCATGTATCCTGCAACTGGCGCCCAAATTACATCTATAGATTCGCCCAATATTGGAATTAAATAGGTTAACATTCCTATTAAATCGAACAGTATTCCTAAGAATAAATTGCGTTGCTT
>JAYVKR010000031.1:0-3427 GCA_043768185.1 Flavobacterium sp. | reverse complement strand
TTTTCATTTTTCTTGCCATCTATAACAACTTCATCTAAAACATTATTATTTTCTTCTAAGTTTATATCTAATGTTCCATCTTGATACAAAATAACTTTTCTACTACTTTTTTTATGATTTACGTAACTTGTTTCTAAAAAATTTACTCCAGATGAAAGTTCAATAGTATAAAAACCAGAGTCATTTGTTGTTGTATTTGTTGCTTTATTTTGAACTTTTATAAACACATTTGATAAAGGTTCATTGGTTTTAGCATTTTTAATAAAACCAGATAAAATAAATGTTTTTTTATCAGATTTTAATGTTTGTTTACCAATAAAAACAATTTTGTCATTGCTTTTTTTGTTTTTATTTAGAGTATCAAATTGTTTGTAAAATATGGGTTTTTCTATTTCAATTTTATTATTTGTAATGGTATTTTTTAAAGTATCTCCAAAATAATTATCTGGAAGTTTATTGTAAATAACACTATTATTAGTTAAAATTACTTTGTTTTTATCTATAAAATAATTCAACTCAGAAGTGCTTAAAACATCATCAAGAATAGTGTTTAAAGTTGCATTTGTATAATTTCCAGAAAATAGTTTATCATTAGCAACCAACCAATCTTCTATAAAGAAGAATTTGTAATTAGAGTTTTTTTCAATGGTTTCAACAACTGTTTTTATTGTTGCATCTTTAAAATTTACAGAAATTTTTTCTGAGTTTTCTTGTGCATTAATTGTAAATGAAAAAAACAAAAAGGCAATAAAAATTTGTATTTTTTGCATATAAATTTATTTCAAATTGGCGTTTATCATACTAAATAGCTTTTCGTAAAACTCTGTTTTATTAGTTCTTTCTAAGTAATCATAGTTGGTGTAAAAAGCATCTATATTTTCAGTTAATTGAGGAAATAGCGTTGTACTATTTTTTTTAGAATTTATTTCATAATAAACCTCATTATAATAAATTAAAAAGGAATTTGAATCTTCAAAATCGTCATTGGTTTTATCTCCATTGATAAAATTTCTTTTGTTTTTAAAGTGTTTTATGAATAAAATAACATTTGAAGTAACCAATTTTTCTTCGTAAAAACCATTTACAAAAACTGGAAGGTTAACGGTTTTATAATTTAGATTTTTAAATTTTTTAGAATTAATTGTAAAGTAATCTATGTTTTCTTTTAAAGCAATAATTTGTCTTCTGTCATTAACGCCAAGTGGTTTTATAATTACATCATCGTTTAAAACATCGTAATTTAATGTTACGTCATTATATATTTGATTGTCAAATTGCACACTATTATTTTCAAAAATTGGACTGAAAAATCTATCAATTCCATTTATTGGTTTGTCATAATTAAGTAACAACTTACCATTATTTATATTTAAATTTTCTTTTCCTACTGCGTTGTCTAACCATTTATATAATTCTGTAGTGTTGGTGTTTTGACTGTAACAGAATAAGTTACTCGTTAAAATTAACAGTATTAATAGTTTTGAAGAGTTTTTATTAAGAATAATATTCATAGTAAAATGATTTATCAATAAATTATATTATAATGCTGTTATTTGTTGAATATTTTTTAAAAGTAAGTAAATACTTTCTATTAAAAAAAATATTATTATTAAATAAAAATCCTATGATTCTTTATTTTATTATTAAAGTGCATTTTTAAGCTTTAAAATATTTTTTAATAAGCAATAAGTTTCCTTAATTTTTTTTATTTATTTTAAAATCTTTTATATTTAAAATCCCAAATTAAATAAATAATTTGGGATTTTTAAACCATATATTCTGAAAAAAGTCATTCTAATTTTAAAATCTCTCCATCAAATTCTGTTGATAAAAATGATTCTCTATCCAACCAATATTCTGATGTAATTAATTCGAAATTTGTATTATCAGTTGAAGTTAATTCCCAAATTATACTTTCAGCATCAGGAAAATCAGTTTCGGTTGTCATTGGTTCGCCAAATAATCTTCTTATTAGATTGCTATCGTTCAAACCATTATTGAAAGCTTTTAAAACATCCGATTTTGAAAAAGTTTCCAAATCATTTTTAGAAACAGAAAATTTTATCAAACTAGCTTTTGCATTTGGAAAAGTGCCGTTAAACGCTTTGTATAGCAACTGATTTATCGAAAATAAATGTTTATGTAAATGAATTTCTGGATATTCTTCACATACTTTATCAATAAGCATATCGTTAGAAATTTGTTCAATTTGACCTTCATTTAAATCATCTGATAATTTATAAGTAAGTACAATTTGAGCAGCTTTATTAGGTTCAAAATCTACAATTGCCATGAATAACATTTCTTGTAAATTTTCTGGATTTATTGATTTTCCATCTTCAAAACTAAAAGCATCTAGCAAGGCAATGTAATCCTCGTTTGTCCAATAACTAGGTATTTCATCAACAGCATAAATAGATTTAATTTCAATATTAACTTTCATAAAATTTTATTTAATAATTATAAAGGTATTAATTATAAAACCAAAAACCCCAACTTAACTTAATGAATTGGGGAATTTTTATGATTTTTAGAATTTTTAGAAAATATTTTTCATCATTTATTTTTCAAGAAATATTAAATCTAATTCTTTAATAGATTTAAAATCAGCATCGGAAGTTAGTAGAGGAATTTGATTTATAATAGCAGTAGCCGCAATTATAGCATCAGGTATTTTAATTTTATATTTCTGTTTTAAAAAAATAACTTTTTGTTTTATACTTTAATTCATTTCAATTATAGAGCAAAAATTAATTAAATTTTCTGCATTAATTTTTCGAGTTTTATTTATACTAAAAACACCTAATAATTCTATTTCTGTAATATATGAAATACATATATTTTCATCCAAAAAAGGATACACGATTGAATTATCTTCTGAAATATTTATTAAAAAATTTGTGTCCGCTAGAAAATAATTAGTCCCATTCATTTCTTAACTTTTTTTGATATTCTACCGCATCACTATTTATCTCAAGAATAGGTTTTCCTAAAAACTGCCTTAAACCTATTTTATTAATAGATTTGTCTAGTTTTAAAAGTAATTTTTCTACTTCTTTTTTTGTTGATCCTTTTTTGATGATGATTGTCATGAATATAGGTTTCAAATGTTTAAGCAAATATACATTTTTTTTGAAAATAAATTATTTTTTGTGATGAAGTAGATAAACCAAAAAACCCAACTTAATTTCTCAAGTTGGGTTTTTTGTATTCTAAAAATAATTTACTCAGCTTTAGGAGTAATTTTATTTTCTTCTCTTGGAGGTCTTGGTAAAAGTGCTTTTCTAGAAACTTTTTCTTTTCTAGTTTTAGGATCCAATCCTAAATATTTCACTTGAAAAACATCACCCATATTTACAACATCGGCAACATTTTCTGTTCTTTCCCAAGCTAGCTCAGATACGTGTAATAAAACTTCGTTTCCTGG
>JAYVKR010000030.1:0-4626 GCA_043768185.1 Flavobacterium sp. | reverse complement strand
CTGATCATCTAAAGAACCTGAGTAAATTTTCAATGGAATAGATGCAAAAGTACTTCCTGCAGGAATCACTAACGTTTTAGAACCAACAAAATCATAATTAGTTCCTTCGATAGCAGTGTTAACTAAATCGCCATTGGCATCAGTAGTAGTTTCATCTACTTCAAAAGTAACAGTAAGATCTTGAGTTAAAGCCAAACCATTACCACCTACCAATTCAATAGGCATTGAAAAATCATAAGTCTCGCCATCATCTTTCAGAAAGAAACCAGTCTTTTCAGCAAAAGGGAATTGTGCAACATAGGCAGTATTGCCATAATTTAATTCTTTATCATCACCGACATCACAAGATGCACCAAGTGCAATTAAAAGAAATAAAGATAAAATTTTAAATGTTTTCATATTTTTTTTTTTTAGTTATTATCCCAAAAAACTTTTTTGGTAAATTCGTCACCAGATGATAAAGCTGGTACATTATCTGCATTGTTACTGTATTCAGAAACAGGATAAAACAATCTTACTGGAATAGTTGGACCATAGAAAACACCAGTTTGCAAGTTTCTAGCAACAGGAACAGCATCTGCACCAATTGGTTCAATTCTTCTAGTTTCGATCCAGTTTTCTATACCGTTGGTACTCATTAAAGCAATAAATTTTTGCTTGTAGATTGTCTGTACTCTTTGTGCTAAAGTACCTCCAGTTGGATACTCATAGATGCCTCCAGCTAAAGTAGCAGTAGCAGAAGAACCAGCACCAACTTGAGTGTAAGCTTCTTGAACACCAGCGTTATACAATGCTTGTGCGTTACCAGATATAAAACCTCTGGCAGCAGCTTCAGCTTGCAAAAAGAAACTTTCTGCAGATTGCATTATAATGCCAGGCATAGTTGATGATTTCAAAATACCATTACCAATACCACTTAAAGCAGTAGATGGCAAACCACCAATACCGTTTTGTTCAATACCTACATAATTAGTACCAACTCTTAACCAATATAAAGGTTTTCTTGGATCAGTATTGTCAAATCTAGATAAAGCAAAAGGAGTTGCACGAGTTGCATTTGCAAAAGCACCAGCATTACCAGCATCGTCAATTTTGTATCCATTATACATTGGATTTTGTTTACCAGCAACTCTATCTATGTAACCTGGGTTTGAAAATACTGTTTCACCAGCACCTAAAAATCCAATTCCATTATTTACAGAAGAATAATCAGTTACACCTATGTTAGATTGACGCAACAAAATTCTTAATTTAATTGTATTAGCAAAACGAGCCCATTTTGCCATATCACCACCACACATAATATCTTTTGCTCCTGGTGCAATTGCATTAGCATCAGGATTTGCAATTAAATCCTGAGCAGCAGTTAACTTTACAAGTAAATCATTGTAAATGTCTTGCCCAGCATCGTATTTAGGTGTAGGATTATTAGCTCTAACAAGCGCTTCAGAATAAGGAACATCTCCGTAAACATCTACTAAATACTGAAAATGAAAAGCTTTCATAATCATGGCAATTGCCTTATAGTTAGAATATGCAGGATTTGTATTTTTTTCTATAACGTCATAGTTAGATAACGTCCCAAGATAAGTACCAGTAAAAGTATTACCTCTTAATGAACTATTAATAATGTATTGCGTTTCTTCTTCGTAGAACGCAAAATCTCCACCTGCTGCCCAAGTGTAGGTCCAAAAGTTTCCAAGTGCATTCAAAGAACCGTTTCCACCCGAAAGTACATCAACCGATTGCTTTTGAGCTGCTGGTAACGATAACTCTGGAGTAGAGAAAGTAGGATTATTTTGATCTTTATCTACATCGAAAAAATTATCCGAACACGATGTGATTGTTAGTACAGCAATTAAGGCAATACTTAATCTTTTAATTATTTTCATAGTTGTTTATATTAAAATTTAACGTCTAACTTAAATCCATAAGATCCAGTTGGAGGCAATTGGCTTTGTGTACCAAAACCTGATACTTGTTGACCATCAGTTGTAAATTCTGGATCAGTATATTTGTTCTGAGCAGAACGTAACATTAAAACATTACGAGCTACAAAACCAACAGAAATACCAGAAATAGCAGTTTTAGCTAAAAATCTTGATGGTAAATCATAAGTTAAAGCTACTTCACGTAGTTTGAATGTTGTTGCATCTACTACGTAATTTTCCTTAATAGCTTGATAAGTACCAGTCCAAAATGTATAACCACCGTCAGCAGTAGTAATATTTGTATTTGGTACAAATACACCAGAACCTGGAGCACTTTCAATAGAAGAGTTAGGGAAAACGAAAGGTTGTCTTCCAGAAGTAACACTATATTGAGTTGAACCTGTAAACTCTAATGCATCAACCAAGTTGTTATAATAGACGTGACCTGTTCTGTAATCAGCAACAGCCGTCAATGTTACTTGCTTGTATCGAATAGAAGTATTTAAACCTATAATTAAATTTGGAGTTGTTGAACCTAAGTTAACTAATTCTGAACTTACTAAAGGATTACCATCAGCACCAATTACTACACGACCTTCTTCATCTCTTGTATAAGCTGTACCAAAAAGTGATGGGTATGAAGAACCAACCGCAGCAAAAATACCTACGTCAGCAGCAGCAAGACCAACTTGTTGTCTAGCAGCACCATCAGCTAATTCCACAACTTTATTTTCGATTTTAGAAAGATTTGCACCTACAGTCCATTCAAAATTTTCTGTACGAACTGGCATAACAGTTAAATCAATTTCGAAACCTTTATTTTCAATTTCACCAGAATTTGTTCTGAAAGATGAAGCACCAGATGCTGAAGATGTACCAACAGAGTTAAACTGATCTATAGAATTAGTTTTAAAATAAGCACCGTTTAATTTAATTCTGTCGTTAAAGAAACTCAATTCCGCACCTACTTCAGCGGTCTTAGAAGTTTCTGGACGTAATGTTGGATCTACCGAGAATGAAGTAATGCTATAACCTGCTGTTCCACCGTAAGGAAAACCACCAGCAACAGTATACAATTCGTTAGCATATCCTACGAATGGTGTTACACCATTACCAGTAACAGAATAAGCACCTGTTAATTTAGCAGATTTTAAAACATTTCCTTTAATTGTTGGCAAAGCTTTGGTAACATCTAAAGAGAAACCACCACCATAGTAGTCAAAATAATCACCACTTGGTAAAGTAGAAGAACGATCTGTTCTATAGTTACCACTTAAAAATAAATAATTATTAATTCCAAGAGTACCATCAATGTAGTAACCGAAAAGTCTTTGCTCAGTTTCTCTATTACCAGATGCAGGAAGATCGTAAATTGCTTCACCACCTTGACTTAACTCACCTGTTCTTGTAGATGGATCAAATAAACCTGGAAATAATAAGTTTTGAGCAGCAATAGTAACTCTTCTGTTAGTTATTGTAGAAACACTCGTTCCTAAATTTACTTTAAGATCAAACATTTCAGATAACTTTTTATCGTATTTGAATACTAAATCTGAATTTAATCTTCTAGAAGTAGAAGAAGATGTTCCTACAGAAGCTGGTGTATTATTTGCAGCTCTTCTTGGAGCAGTTACCGGATTGTAAGTAATTGCCTCTCTTGTGTTTTTGTTATACTGATTTAAGAAAGTACCAGCAAATGAATAATAAACAGAGAAATCTTTAGTGAATTTATAATCCAATCTAATGTTTCCTAACAATCTGTTTTGTGTTGCAGTATTTCTGTTTTTATCAAGTAACATATAAGGATTTTGGTAATAATCATTATAATATCCTTCTGGTGTAGCAAACTTGTTGTTTCTCCAGTCTTTGTAATCTGGTAAATTTACAGAAGCAGCAGTGTTTAATACATTCCAATAGATATCTCTATTTTGGTATCCACCAGCACCTTGTACATTAGTTTTGTCATTGTAGAAAGAAACGTTAGAAGATACTTTCAATTTTCCTGCTGTTCTAGAAGCATTTAAACGGAAGTTATCTTTCACATATTCATCTTTAGGAGTAACACCTGTAACATCTGTTCTTTGAGCAGAAAGGAAGAATGTAGATTTTTCATCACCACCACTTACAGATACACCATTGATAGAAGTAACACCGTCAACAAAGAAATTTTTTCTACCATTTTCTACAGCAGCATATGGTTTAGTTTGAAAACTACCATCTGCTAAAATTGGACCTAAACGTCTTGGAAGTCCATCAAATCTTGGACCCCAGTTTGTATTTTCAATTGGATCGTAGATGTCATTGAAACCTGGACCAAAAGTTGTTTGTAACTCAGGAAAGTATTTAACAGATTCAACTGTATAACTTGTATTAAAAGCAACTTCTAATTTTTGGTTATTAGTACCTTGTTTAGTTGTTACAATCAATGCACCGTTAGAACCTTCTGAACCGTACAATACAGTAGCATTTGTACTTTTAAGAACTACAATAGATGCGATATCGTTAGGATTTAAATTATTCAAAGCAGATGATGCTTGAATAACGTTATCTATAACGATTAACGCTTGGTTGTTTCCAGATAAAGATTTAAAACCTCTAAGCACAACACCAGTTGTAGGATTCACACCATTGTTTCTAGTTGCGATATTCAAACCAGAAACTTTACCTGCTAACGCTGTAACAGCATTAATAGGTG
>JAYVKR010000029.1:0-2482 GCA_043768185.1 Flavobacterium sp. | reverse complement strand
TGTTGAAACACATAGCAATAAAAAACATTTGAAAAATCTATTCATTTATTATCTAAATTTTTGTAAATATCTCTTATTTAATCTTAGCCAATTGATAACTTTCGGAAGAATTTTTACCTTTTAAAATTCCAGAAATTGTTGCAGTAACTCGTTTTTCGCCAGTTAGTTTATAAGTAATTTTTTTAGGATAACTGTATTTTGGATTTTCAAAAACCAATAAACTATCTGTACTTTTTGTCATTTGGTACGGAATTGGTTCATCATTATTTTCGCCAACTATTGTTGATGTATATAATAGGTATTCTTTATCTTGAACCATTTCTATAGTTTCTCTTCTAATGGTATCTTTATTTATTACAAAAAACGAATTTCCAGAAAGAGTACTATCGTTTTCTGTTTTCCAATTTTCTATTAAAGTACCAACGCTGTCTGTTTTTTCCCAATCGCCAAGTAAGAATTTGGCTTTATTCAACGCTTCATATTCTTTAATTAATCGTCCGTTGGCATCATATTTATTGCAAGATTGAAATAATATAATTAATAAAATTGCATTAAGAATTCTAAAATTAGTCATAAATATTTTATTTTTTTCGTTTCATTGGATAAGATTCTTCAATCTTTTTTTCATCTTTCACTCCATAAATTGTAGCAACTAAACTGTCATTGGAAATTTTTTTATAAGCAATTTTTGTTGGAAAATCGTGTTTTGGATTTTCAAAAACCAATAAATCATCATCATTATAAGTCAAATAAAATGATACCACTTTGTCTTTATTTTCTCCTTTTACAGAAACATTGTAAAATAATGAATCGTTTTTTTGCATCAAAACAATATTTTCATAAAAAACAGTATCTTTTTTTACAGTTATAAAACTAATTGCTGTAAATGTACTATCGTTTTCCGTTTTCCAAATTTTTTTAAAATTTGTTTCTGGCGTTAGATTTTCCCAATTTCCAATGAGATATTTTGCTTTTTCAAGTTTTAAATAATTTACAACTTTTTCAGTTTCAATATTTTTGCACGAAAACGGAATTAAAACTATTAGTAAACCTAAAAAATTAAACGTTTTTGAATACATAAAATTAAATTTTGAATCGTAAAAATAACAAAATTAATTTGAATAACTTTAGTTTTAAAAATTTGTGAAATTTCTAAAATTAGTAATTCGTGATAATTCGTGAAATTCGTGTTTAAAACTATTCAATATGTAAACTTTTCACTAAATTTGCACTCGAAATAAAAAACACAATGTTAGACAGACTTCAATATGTAAAACAACGTTTCGACGAAATATCTGATTTGATTATTCAGCCAGATGTTATTGCCGATCAAAAACGTTATGTTCAATTAAACCAAGAATACAAAGGACTTAAAGGTCTAATGGAAAAACGCGAAGAATATATTACACTAGATTCTAATATAAAAGAAGCCAACGAAATTCTTGCCGATGGAAGCGATGCTGAAATGGTAGAAATGGCGAAAATGCAACTTGACGAAGCCAAAGACAGATTGCCAGAACTGGAAGATGAAATCAAATTTATGTTGATTCCGAAAGATCCAGAAGATGCTAAAAATGTGATGATTGAACTTCGAGCTGGAACTGGTGGCGATGAAGCATCAATATTTGCTGGAGATTTATTTAGAATGTACACTAAATATTGCGAAGGTAGAGGTTGGAGAACTTCGGTTGTAGATATGAACGAAGGAACTTCTGGCGGATTTAAAGAAGTAATTTTTGAAGTTTCTGGAGAAGATGTTTACGGAACTTTAAAATTTGAAGCTGGCGTTCATCGTGTACAACGTGTTCCTCAAACAGAAACACAAGGAAGAGTTCACACTTCTGCTGCGACAGTAATGGTTTTGCCAGAAGCAGAAGAATTTGATATCCAAATAGATATGAACGATGTTCGTGTAGATTTTTTCTGTTCCTCTGGTCCAGGAGGACAATCTGTAAATACTACAAAATCGGCTGTGAGATTGACACACATTCCATCTGGTTTAGTAGCACAATGTCAAGATCAAAAATCGCAACATAAAAATAAAGACAAAGCATTAACTGTTTTACGTTCAAGATTATACGAACAAGAATTGGCAAAAAAAGAAGCAGAAGATGCTACAAAACGAACTTCTCAAGTAAGTAGTGGCGATAGATCGGCTAAAATTAGAACTTACAATTACGCACAAGGAAGAGTTACAGACCACAGAATTGGTATGGATATTTTTGATATGGATGGCGTAATGAACGGAAAAATACAAAAACTAATTGACGAATTACAATTAGTTAACAATATGGAAAAACTTAAAGAAAGCGAAGTTTTTTAATCATAACAATACAATAATAATTTAAAAGCTAGAGGTTTAAAATTTCTAGCTTTTTTTGATTGGTATAATGGTCAAAAATAGTTGGTAAAACAACTGTGAGTAATAATAAAATATGATGCTAACAAAAGTTTATTGAAATTCGTTTCAATAAACTTTTTT
>JAYVKR010000028.1:0-2778 GCA_043768185.1 Flavobacterium sp. | reverse complement strand
TAATTTTAATAGTAGTTTTAGTATTAGTTTCTAATACGTTTTTTGCACAATCTGTTTTCGATAAATTCGATAATCAAGATGACATTACCACAATTATTGTAAACAAAAAAATGTTTTCTTTAATGAGTAAAGTTGATACTAAAGATAAAGAAACGCAACAATATTTAGCATTAATTAAAAAGCTTGATAACCTTAAAGTGTTTGTTACTCAAAGCGATAAAAAAAGCGACGAGATGAAAGCTGTTGCCGATAAATTTATTAAAACTGCTGGTCTTGAAGAGTTAATGCGAATTAATGAAAAAGGTAAAAACATAAAAATTTATGTAAAAAGTGGATCTACAGATACTCAAATTAAAGAACTTTTAATGTTTATTGAAGGTTCTGGAAAAGAAGAAACGGTATTGATGTCGTTAACAGGAAATTTTGATCTTGATGAACTTTCTGTATTGACAGATAAAATGAATTTGCCTGGTGGCGACGATTTGAAAAAAGCGTCTAAAAAGAAATAATTCAACTTCAATGACAATTGCAAAAATCAATTGCAAAAATCAATTGCAAAAAAGAATTGTATTTTTTTAAATTGAATAGTATAACTTGATATTGAATTTTGCAATTAACATTGATTTTTGCAATTGATATTGCAATTGACATTGAACTTTTAAATAAAAATTATGAAAACAATATATTGTGTGGTAATAGCTTTGAGTTTGTTGCTTGTAAGTTGCAATAATAAGCCAAGTTTGCAAAAATATTTTGTAGAAAATCAAGAAAAACCAGGATTTGTAGCTGTAGATGTTTCTCCAAGTATCTTGAATCTTGATAAAACTAAATTGAGTTTGGAGCAAAGCAAGGCATTAAAATCTTTTAATAAAATGAATGTTTTGGCTTTTAAAATTGATGAGAAAAATAAAGGTCAATATGCAACTGAAAAAAATAAAGTGGTTGAAATCTTGAAAGATACAGTTACTTATAAGCAGTTAATGAAATTTGGATCTGGTAAACAAGGTGCGTCAATTAGTTATGTTGGAGATGAAAATCATATTAATGAGTTTGTTATTTATGGCAATCAAAGTGAATCTGGATTTGCTGTGGTAAGAGTTCTTGGTAACGATATGAAACCAGAAGATGCCATGACAATGATATCTGTATTGCAACAATCTAATATTGATATGAAACAACTTGAAGCATTAACTGGATTAATGAAAAAATAAAGGTTAGGTTAGTTATAAATTGAAAAATGTCTCTAGAAATTGAGACATTTTTTTGTTTATTATTTTGAATTTAAATAAAATGATAACTTAAATTAGCCCAGATTGCAATGGAGATCCTCGTAGCTTTTGCGAAGAGATTGGAATGTAAAGCTGGAAAATGATTAATAGTTATGCGCAAGCCATTTGCTACTAAAAAAACTATTTCTTGAAATATTTAAAAGGTACAAATAACATTCCGAAACATTCGCCTTCGCCTTTTCCAATGTGTTTGTGGTGCATTTTGTGTGCTCTACGAACGCCTTTTGCGTAGATATTGTTGGCGTTGCGAAACATTTTAAAGCGTTGGTGAATAAAAATATCGTGCACTATAAAGTAGGCCAAACCGTATGCGAAAATACCTAAACCTATAGAAATACCAATTTCAAGTATTCCTTTTTGCCATAATAAAAAACAGCCAATACTTACTACTGCGTAGAAAATAAAGAAGGCATCGTTGCGTTCAAACCAAGAATTGTGGTCTTTTTTATGATGATCTGCATGAAGATTCCACAAAAATCCGTGCATTACGTATTTATGTGTAAACCACGCCATAAATTCCATTAGCGCAAAGGTTAAAAAGAAAACTAAAATATGAATCCACATAATTTTGATGTTTTAAAAGTACAAATTTCGATTATTTGTGGTGAATTTTAAAGAAACAAGTTTTAAATTATTCTTAAATTATATTGAGCTTGTAAGAGAAATAGCATTTGGCAAAAAGTCCATATTTTTGATAATCTGGAACTCTAATTCGAGTATTTTTAATTTCTGTTGATGGTGTGTTTTTTAGTTTAGAAAGTAATTTTTTGTAATAAACATAAGCTGTATATACTCCAAATTTGGCTTCAATTGGTAGGTTTTGTATGCCTTTGTAACCTTCGGCAAAATCGGCTTCAATTTCTTTAATTATTAAATTTTTAGATGTTTCGTCTAGTTGCGTTAAATCGGTATTTGGAAAATAAGTACGACTTAAATCTTCGAAATCGGCTTTTAAATCTCTCAGAAAATTTACTTTTTGAAATGCCGAACCCAATCGCATTGCTGCGTGTTCTAAAGTTTTATATTTTGCATCATCGCCATTTACAAATACTTTTAAACACATTAAACCCACAACATCTGCTGATCCATAAATGTATTCTTTATACTCATCATCTGTATGATATTCTTTTTTAGACAAGTCTAGTTTCATACTTTTCATGAAAGCATTTATCAATTCAACCGGAATTTGATATTTATTTACAGTGTGTTGAAACGAGTTTAAAATTGGGTTTAAACTAATTTTATTTTTTAGCGAATTTTCTAAATCGATTTCGAACATTTGAAACAATTCTTCTTTATTATAATCATGAAATGTATCTACAATTTCGTCAGCAAACCTCACGAAACCATAGATATTATATATATCCTGACGTATATTTGGGGATAACATCTTAACAGCAGAGGAAAATGATGTACTGTATGATTTGGTAACATTTTTACTGCAATCAAAAGAAATTTTATCAAATAGGGATTTCATATATTGGTTTAC
>JAYVKR010000027.1:0-3059 GCA_043768185.1 Flavobacterium sp. | reverse complement strand
GTAACTTATTATTCTAATGAAAAAATACTAGAAACCATTGAATGGTCAGCTCAACTTGAAGAAAGAGATAAAAATTTTAGTAAATTATTTTTAAAATCCGATTTTTTTTATGCTGTGTAAAGATCCTTTTATAATTGACCCAAAAACATTTTCATTAATTCAAGAAATACAATCATTAGAAATTTTTAAAGATTTTTATTTAGTTGGAGGAACAGCATTAGCATTAAAATTAGGTCACAGAAATTCAATTGATATAGATTTATTTACCCAAAATGAATTTTCTACAGAAGAAATTAAAGCTTATTTATCAAATAAAAATGATGTAATAATATCGTTTGAACGAAACAATACATTAATGTGTTACATAAATTCTATTAAATCAGATTTTATCCGTCATAATTATCCATTTGTGAAAAATCCTATAACAGAAGAAGGAATTACCTATCTTTCATTAGAAGATATTTGTGCAATGAAACTCAATGCAATTGTTCAATCTGGTAAACGTTTGAAAGATTTTATAGATATTTATTTTTTACTAGAACATTTTTCAATTAATGAAATGTTGAATTTTTATGAAATTAAATATCCGAATAGTAATAAAATGATTGCTTTAAAAGGATTGGATTATTTTGAAGATATTGATGTAAATTTAGATCCACCTAGATTAAAAAAACCTTTACCACTTTCTAAAATTAAAAAAAGAATAATAGAAGGAATATTACATCTCAACAAAAAATTTTAAACCATAAAATGAAATTATATCCAATAGAAGCAGGAAACTTTAAATTAGATGGTGGGGCAATGTTTGGCGTTGTACCCAAAACTATTTGGAATAAAACCAATCCAGCAGATGAAAATAATCTTATAGATATTGCAGCTCGTTGTCTTTTAATAGAGAAAGAAAATCGATTAATATTGATAGATACTGGAATGGGAAACAAACAATCGGATAAATTTTTTGGATATTATTCACTTTGGGGAAATCATTCATTAGATAAATCACTAGCAAAATATGGTTTTCATAGAGATGATATTACCGATGTTTTTATGACACATTTACATTTTGATCATTGTGGCGGAAGTGTAAACTGGAACAAAGACAAAACTGGTTACAAAGTAGCTTTTAAAAATGCAAACTATTGGACAAATGAAAACCATTGGAATTGGGCAACAAAACCAAATTCTAGAGAAAAAGCATCTTTTATATCAGAAAATATAATCCCTATTCAAGAAAGTGGCCAACTTAATTTTATCAAAAAAAATGATGATGATTTTACAGAAAAATCTGAACTAGATTTTGGAATTTTCTATGTAGATGGACATACCGAAAAAATGATGATTCCACACATAAAATATCAAGATAAAACAATAGTTTTTTGTGCCGATTTAATTCCAACTGCTGGACATTTACCTTTGCCTTATGTTATGGGTTACGATACAAGACCACTTTTAACAATGCCAGAAAAAACTAAATTCTTAACTAATTGTGCCGAAAATAATTTTTATTTATTTCTAGAACACGATGCACATAACGAAATTATAACGGTAGAAAAAACCGAAAAAGGTATTAGATTAAAAGAAGTTTTTAGTAGTAAAGATATCTTAATCTAATGTTAATCATTTTTAATTTGTAACAAAACCAAATACTTTTAGACCAATTTTTAAAAAATTATAATTATGAAATCAATAAAACCAATTTTTATTTCAACTTTAATAGCAATTGCACTGTCAAGTTGTAACTCGGCTATTGCTCCAATAATGAGCACCAATCCTGCTAATATTGACAAGCAACCATTAAAAACATCACCAATAAAAGAAACCGATTTGCAACGTTGGAGTCATTTAGATTTAGCCAAAGATACCATTCCTGGAATGAGTGTTGATAAAGCTTATGCCCAATTATTAAAAGGTAAAAAAGGAACAACAGTAATTGTTGGCGTAATAGATTCTGGTGTAGATATTGACCACGAAGATTTAAAAGGAAAAATTTGGACCAACAAAAAAGAAATTGCTGGAAACAAAATTGACGATGACAAAAATGGTTATGTAGATGACGTTCACGGATGGAATTTTCTAGGCGAAGCTACAGATGAAAATCTAGAATTAACTAGAATAGTAAAAAAAGGAGATGATGGAAGTGAAACCTACAGAAGAGCAAAAGCAGAATTAGACGAAAAATTGGCTGGGATGATGCAACAAAAACCTCAAGTTGATATGATTGATAAAGCTGATAAAGACATTAAAAAATACTTGAAAAAAGAAATTTATACTATTGAAGATTTAAAGAAAATTTCAACTACTGATGCTGAATTAACGAAAAGTAAAACCATAATGACAAGCGTTGCAACACAAGCTGGAGTTGGTTTTCAAGATGAAATAAAATCGTATGTAGATTATATTTACGGACAAGTAAATTACAATTTAAATGTGAATTTTAGCGGTAGAAAAACTGGCGATAATCCAGAAAATATGGACAGTAAATTCTACGGAAACGGAAACGTAAAAGGTCCAGATGTAGCTGATGCTGAACATGGAACACATGTTTCTGGAATTATTGCACAACTTCGTGGTAACAATAAAGGTGGCGATGGTGTTGCTACAAATGTTATAATTTTACCAGTAAGAGCTGTACCAAATGGTGATGAATATGATAAAGATATCGCTTTGGCAATTCGTTACGCTGTAGATAATGGTGCAAAAGTAATAAACGGAAGTTTTGGAAAAGATTATTCTCCACACACACAATGGGTTTATGATGCCATAAAATATGCCGAAAATAAAGACGTTTTAATAGTTCACGCAGCAGGAAATGATTCTAAAAATATTGATGTTGCTCCTAATTTTCCAACAGATGAAAAAAATGGTGTAGAACTTTCTGATAATTTAATTACAATTGGAGCATTGAATTTTGAATATGGTTCTAAACTAGTTGCCGATTTTTCTAATTTTGGTTCTAATAATGTAGATGTATTTTCGCCAGGTGTTAAAATTTATGCAACGGTACCAAACATGAAATATAAATATGAAAACGGAACATCAATGGCTGCACCAAATGCTGC
>JAYVKR010000026.1:0-5606 GCA_043768185.1 Flavobacterium sp. | reverse complement strand
TTTTTAAAGCTTCAATTCCGTGTTTGGTGTCCATCAATTTACCCAAGTCATACAAATGCCTTGAAAGTCTGTCAATACGAATTTTCTCGGCTTTCTGTGAAAACTCTTCATGAAGCAAAAATATTTTCTCTAAAAACGTTCTTTGTGGAAGCACGGTCGGTATTGCAAATGGAACGGTTACAAAATTTTGTTTCGGAAAATTTTCGCTTAAAATTGAGTTGATTAGTCTTTCTTCAATGGGTTCCATTAATGAACGTGAACTGACTTCTACCAAAACTCTTTGCGGTAAATATTCTGATGTGTCAATTACTGAATTGTAATGAATTTCTATTACCTGTGGGTCTTTATCTGAATCTTTTACTGGTTGAGCAATTAGTTTACATTCATCAATCGCTTTCCATTTAGTGAGTATTTTGGTCAAGTCGTCAAGGAAAGTCGTTGATATAAATTCACAAGATTGTTTCCTTAGATTTTTAATTTGCGTTTTACTGATGTCACCATCAAAACCAAAAAACTTTCTGTCAATTGCCAAATCAATATCTTCCGAAAATCGTTCTATCAAATTCCAACCTTTGCTCAAAGAAGTTCCACCTTTGAAAACAATATTTTTGCTGTATGGTAATGAAAAAGATGCGTTCAATGCCAATGTTACCCACCAATCTTTTTCAATTGCTACCGATGGCAAACCAGTTAATTCTGTTGCCTGATTAAGAATTTCAATTCTTCTTTCCTTTGATAATGTTAGCCAATTGGAATTCATTTAATTGTTTGTATTATTATTTTGTTTATCCAAGCTGGTGCAAGTTTGGCATCATTCAATCTATTTTCTATTTTTTCCTTTTTGAGAAGTGTTTGAATTTTCAATAATGTTTCATCATTTACTTTTGATTGACCAATAGTTTTTAGTGCTTGAATTACTAAACTGCTTATTTCGCCTTGTGCTAATATATTTTTTGGACTTGTATTTTTAAAAGTAATGGTTCGTTTTCCAACTTTAATACTTCTTGCTGCTCCATCAGTTAGATAGACTACCTTCATTGGAACTTGGGTTGATAAGCCTAATTTATTTAGTGCCTGAACACCTGTTGGGACAATTCTTGCTTTGTCTCGTCTTGCAATTGCTTTGGCTAAATCTTCGGTTGACGGAAAGAGAACTCCAAGTTCTTTGTCGATTTTGGGGTATAAGTAAATACCGTGAGCCAAGCGAACAAGTATTTCCTTTTCTTTCAATCGTAACAATGCTTTCTTAACACTTTCTGGATTTCCATAGTCTAAGAAGTCATCCACAAAAAGAATACTTCCTTTTGGGTGTGATTTAAGCACTTCGGCAATCTTATTTTCTATTATTGGTCGTTCCATTACGATTTATTTCGTCCCAAATTTAGTGAATATTTGGGACGAAACAAGAGTTTCAAAGAAAATTTATGAATTGAGGCTTTTTTACTTTTTGCCATATTTTCTAAATGCAGCTATGAATTGGTAAATTAGAAACCCAACAATGATTTTGTTCAAAAAATCAATAGTCAAAGAAAATCCATTAAGTTCAGATTTGTTAACCAAAAAATCTGTCCTATGTGTTATGTCAATGAATGAAAAGTAATAACCAAATAAGTTCCAATCAATTCCGTTGGAATTAAAGATTCTGCCTAAACTCCATAAATACAGAATGTAAAATAAAATTGACAAAACTATCGTTCCAATAAACGGTTCTTTTATTGATAGACCGTGATTGTTAGATAATCCATTTATTTTAAGAATAACTCTATCCCAAAATGGTAAATTATCAACGTTTTTAAGTGCTTCGTGAGATATTGCCTGAAATTTTTGTGCTTCGTAAAAATTGCCAGATGCTTCAAGCTGTTTTTTTAACTGTAAAAATGTTTCGTAACGTGTCTTGAAATAATTTTTATCCTTTCTGTCTGGGTAATGAATATTTTCAATGGTTTGTATTTTATCAAAATCTTTGTATTTGCCTGGAAAGTCGCAGGCTGTCAAAGTGGTCTGACCAAATTTATTTCTATAAAGAGATATTGTTGAATAATCATCAAACGCTACATTATCAAACCAGACCTTGTCAAGATTAGATTTGTGTATCTCTAATTTTGTTTCTTCTGTTTCTTTTCGGAATGGTTTTACATCGTAAAAATTAGCTCCTAACTGTGCTGAAAAATTTCTGATGTACCAACTGTCTATCTTGCAGTTTTCAATCAATAATTCACCTGATGAATATCCGCTTATAGACAACGCTAATAATTTAGCATTGATTATTTTAGTCAATTTGTGTTCTTTGTCTGCCGAATACTGAACGCTTAGGCTAACTTTAAATTTCTTCTTCGCTTCATCACTTAGGTAATATCCAATTTTATTTAAAGTGTCATAAGGTATTTTGTAAAGACCGCTTTTGCCTGTCTTGTTTTCGTTAAACGTAAAAACTACATCCTTACAATCGTAAATGTAAAATGAGTGCTTTTCAGTAAGCAAGGTTTCAAGAGTTGTATTGACGGACTTTAATAGGTGCTTCCAGCGAAGTGGAAAAACATTTTCTTCAGTATATGAAACAACAGCTCTTTTTAAATCAAGCAAAAACAATGAATTATTTAAAAGGCAATTGTTCGCTTCAATACTTTTTAAATTTTCATTTTTTATTCGTCCTTGTAAAATTGAACTTCCAATGAAGATTGAAAAATTTGTTGTGATGATATTTTCTACATTAATTTCATTGATAAAACAGCTTGTAAATTGAATGCTTATGTCTTTGAAATCAATAGTCTCGGTGTTTTCAATTTCTATTTTTTTAAACCGACAGCCAATAAAACTAAATGTTATTCTTCCGTCTTGAAATGGTACATTTGAGAAATCCGATGCTCTGATAACAATTTTGGTGTCGTCAGTATAGTCAGTGTTTTCTATGATTGAATATGGTTTCAAAAAAATATCATTCATTTTTACTGTCGTTTCATTTCTTAAATTTAAGCAACAATTTTGTCGTTTTGTTGATATACTTATTTACAATACTGTTTCATTGCTTCATACGCTTTAGCTTCGCCAAGTTCACCTGCTTTTGAAAGGTCTTTACAGCCATTTTCATTTTGCCCCAATTTTAATCGTGCAAGTCCTCTGATGTAAAACGAATTATCGTGTTCTTCTATTTCAATAGCTTTGTTCATATCTTTTATTGCTTCATTATATTGACCAAGTTTGAAGTAAATCTCACCCCTTGTATCCCATATATACCAAAGACTTTTTTCTAATTCAAGAGCTTTACTTACAAATGGTAATGCTTCATTTGCCTTATCAAGTTCAACTAAACAATATGCTTTATTGTTGTAAACAGTTGCCATATTGTAAACAGAAGGTTTTGAACTTTTTTCTCGTTTAATGATTTCGTCATAATCTGAAATTGCACCCTGTCGGTCATTCATATTTGATTTAACTAGAGCACGCATAAAATATGCGTCAGTATTATCTTTATTAAGGCTAATAACTTTTGTAAAATCTTTTATTGCATCTATGCTTTTTTCAAGGCGGTTATAAGACATTCCTCTGTAAAAATATGCACCTTCAAAATCGGCTTGCATTTGAATTGCTTTTGTAAAGTCGTCAACTGCTTTGTCAAAATTTTTAATACCATATAGATATATAAAACCACGGAAATAATATGACCCAGCATAATTAGGCGAAGCGTCTATTGATAAATTAATTTGTTCTAATGCTCCTCTTTGGTCTTTATTTTTCCATAACTCTTGTGCTTTTTCGTAATAAACAGAAGCATTTTGTTCGGAAGTTGCCGACTTTTTTTGAGAAGAGTTAGAATTGGAACTATTGTAAGAAGTAGCTTTGTCGTTGACAACTATAAGGTAAGTGTAATTAGAAGCAATTTTCACTTGGTTTGTTAATCCTTTACCGTTCAAAAGGTTTACTTGTGGAAATAATATGGTTTGAGGAAGAAGTTCAATAAGATTTTTTACATAATTAAATTTTATGGCATAACCTGCATTTTCTGCCATTGTATGTTTTGCATTTACAACACCAATTAAATTTCCGTTCTTATCGAATAGCGGACCACCCGAATTACCAGGTTGAACAGGTGCAGAAATTTGATAAGTAGAAATATCTCCCTGAAAACCTGTTTTAGAACTTACTATCCCATTAGTTAATTTCACTTCTTCCCCCATTGAACTTGTCAATGGATAACCTAATACAAATACATTCTCTCCAACATCAGCAACTCCTTGTCTTACGGTATATGGAATAGAACCTAACGAAGAAAATAATGGGTCATTAATTTTTATAATTGCAAGGTCATTTTTCTCATCAGAGACTACCAATTCGGCATTTAATTTTTTTGTGAAATTACCGTTTACTCCTTTTACTTCAATTGATTTTGCTTTGTCAATAACGTGATGATTAGTTACAATATATCCGTTTGAAGATATTGCAAAACCAGTTCCTGATGATTTTTCATTATTTGAAGATGAAAAAGTTCCAGAATTACCATTTTCTGTTTTCGGATAAAGTTTTATTAGAATAATTTTGTCCCCGTCTTGTTTTGTGAAAGTAAATAAAGCAGAAGCCTCAAGTAGTGCAATACAAGTTTGGACTTCAATGTCAATATTATTATTGTATGAATTTTGACCTGCTGTATAATAGTCTAAGTTGTAAACGCCATTAGCGGCAGTTTTTTGAATAAAACCCTTTACATAGGTCTCCTTCCAAAAAGGGTTATTTGTATTATGTGATAAGATAATAATTTGAAAGTCGTCTTCGGATGCGATACCATTATCTTTTCTGTATTTTGTAATAGAATACTTAAAACCATCACTACTTTGCCAAATTCCTTCGATTGCATCAATTTCTGAATTGTCAAAATAGCTTTTTGCTTTTTGTTCAGAATAGTCTTTTACACTATAATAATTAGCAACTTTCTTTTGTGCAAAAGACATTGTGCAGTTCAATAGCAGTATTGTCAATAAAAGTATTCCTTTTTTCATTTTTGTATTATTTCGTTAGTTTACTTCTGTTTAGAGATTTTGCAAGTGCGTTGGCAAAAAATGGCTCTTTTGGTTTTGCGAAGGGTCGGCTGGTGTGTCGGGCAAAACCAAATGTGCCATTTGTGCGGCTGCCTAAAATTGTTTTAAAAAAATGTACAGTGGAAAAAAATAAAAATACAGAAGCGTTGGTTTTTGGGTCGGCTGTCTGATGGTTCATTTGTCCAGTCACTTGTTTATGTGTTATTCTGTCGTTCATTCTTGCTGTGTCGTCTTTTAGGCTTGCAGGTAACTATTAAATATACGAAAGTTCTTGCGTTTTTAACATTTTTTTATGTTGATTGCACTTTCAAATATTTATCAAAAATAGTATTATTTTTTTAGATATAAGTAATTATTAATTTTTTTTAAAATCATCTTTTTTGTTTAGCTTGTTTACTAGCTGGTCTAGTGGACTTTGTATTGCATCTACTATTTTACTGCTAAGGTGTGTGTAGATAGTTGTGGTTTTACTACTACTATGTCCTAATAATTCCTGTATATATCTCAAATCGGTTCCGTTTTCTAATAAATGTGTAGCAAAACTATGAAGCAGACTATGAAAACGAACTACTTTGT
>JAYVKR010000025.1:0-6346 GCA_043768185.1 Flavobacterium sp. | reverse complement strand
CAAATTTACAACATAGTCTACACCTTTAATAATTTCTTGCGAAATATCTTTAAAAGCAATAGGAGTTGGTTGTCCAGAAATATTGGCCGATGTAGAAACTAATGGTTTTTTCATTCGTTCTAAAAGTTTAAAACAAAAGGGTTCTTTTACAACTCTAATTCCAAGAGATTTATCTGATGCAATTAAATTAGAAGCAACATTTCTTGGATTATCAAGAATTAACGTAGTTGGATTTTCAGATAAATCCATAATTTGCCAAGCTACTTCTGGAATTTCCTTAAAAACGTTATACATCATTTTTTCGCCATTCATAAGCACAATCATACTTTGAGTTTCGGCACGTTTTTTTAATGCATAAATTTTTGCAACAGCTTCTACATTAGTTGCATCACAGCCAATTCCCCAAACAGTATCTGTTGGATAAAGAATAATTCCTCCGTTTTGTATTACCTCGAAAGCTTTGTGTATTTCGGTGTTGATGTCTTGCATGTTAACAAAATTAATATTCAATAAAGAATAATTCGAACGCTTTAATTTTTACTTTATTTTGAACTAGATAAAAATTAAATAATCGTTCAGATAAAAAAGCATAAACTCTTTGCTGGTAAAAATCTTTTGGTATTATTATAGTTTTTTCAAGTTCCAAAAATAAAGTAAACAGCCATTTATGGTAATCATCCCAAAACTGTTTTGAACTAATAAACATATTACAAATTCTCAAACTAGTTTTTTCAAGAACTGTATCAATACTTTTTTTATATTCTGGTTGTTTGACTAAAATTAAATCTATAACTTGTTTTAAATGTTCTATATAATGATTTTCTTTATATTGTTGTTCAACACTAGAATTAAATTTTTGTGGCTTTGGAACAATTACAAATCCTTGCTTTAAATATTTTAAAAGTATTTTTTTGTGTTGTTCTTCATTCTTTTTATATAGCTTAGTTTTTTTGAAATTTTCATTATTTAAATTTACTACAGCTGGTCTATTATTAAAAAAAGGTGGAAATAAATCAAAGTATCTTCGATAATGACACATTCCTATAAAATCTAAATCTTTTTCATTTTTCCACAACCAATAAGCAGCTGTTAATTCACTATAATTAGGGTTTTTATGACTAATATTCTCTAAATTATCATCTCTTTTTATTCCTTGAATTAAATCAAAATCTTTTCCTGTTTGCATTAATTCATACAAATTATTTACTAAAATAGGGTTAATTTTATGCGTAATACAAAATATTTTTATCATTTAAATATTAATTTTTTAATTGTGAATTTGTGTTCTGTTTTTTCTTTTATCCATATTTTTTTTAAATAAATACAGCAATAAATTGGATTTTTTCATTTCTAATTGATATCGTAAATGTTTTAGTATTAATATTTCACTTATTTGATAATAATATAATTTTTTTAATAAAAATTATATTTTTCATATTGAAAAAAATAAGGTATAGATTTAGCTTTAAAATCATTAAATCCGTTCTTATAAAAAAATTTATTTATTTTTATCTACTTGCATTTATTACTTGAATTTTAATATTTAAAATACTTTTCTTTTATAAATTTATTTTGTGATTAATTCAAATCAAATTAGTGTGAAAACTTTCCCATTTTATTATTTTTAAAATCTTTTATACCAAGTCTTTTATAATAAATTGCTTTAAAATAATTAGATGAATATTTTGTAGATCTTGTAAGATGTCCATTATATTCAGCTCTTATTTTATCTATAAATTGAGGAAAAATATTTTTATACTTTTTTTCTAAATACAATAAATTTCTTTGCATGTAGTAAATTCTAATGAATGAATGAATGACTCTTCTTTTTTTTACAAGAAAAAAAGACAATATTGAAGCTCTATTTACAACTTCACCAAGTGAATGTTTAAAAAAGTTATTTTGAAATTCTATAATCTTAAAATCTTTAGAAATTGCATTAAAGCAATAATCTATATCTACACCGTCAATAAATAAATTTTCATCAAAACCTCCAATATTTTTATATTTATTTAAACATATTATAGATCCAGAAGTAATTAAATAGTCTTTTATTATAAATGATATATCATTTTTTTCAAGTTTCTTATGCTCTAAATTAAATTGTAAACCATACATTGCAACTTCATCTTTCAAATTAAAATTTTCTATATCAGTTAGATATTGGTTTATATTTTCCTCTAAAAAACAAGAATCTTGATCCATAGTCAATAAATAATCATATCCCTCAGATATTGCTCTTTTACAAGCATAATTTAATTTCACTGATAAACCTTCATTTTGTTCATTACTAACATAGACTATATTTTTAAAATCTTTAAAAAAAAGTTCATTATTTTTATTTTCAGAATTATCTATAATGTATAACTTTTGTATTTTATTTAAATAAGTAATAATATTATTTTTTACTAAATTCACATCAGGATTATAAAGTATTACACAACCAGCAATATTAGAAATCATATTATTTGTATTAAAACATTTTATTTTAAGATGTTAAATATACAAATAATTATATTTGTAAAAATTTTTTTAAAACATTATTAAATAGTACATTTTAATGAATAAAATAATAATAATAATTCCAATTTTCAAAATTAATTTAACAGATTTTGAAATAATTTCAGTTAAAAGGGCAATTACTATTTTATCAGGTCAACAAGAAATTATTTTTATTCATCCAAAAAGCTTAGAATTAAGCAATTACTATTTGAATTTTCCTGAAATAATTTTATATAAAAATTTTGATGATTTTTATTTTTCATCAATTACTGGCTACAATAATCTATTACTTTCATCTTTTTTTTATGAAAATTTTCTCAATTATGATTATATGTTGATTTATCAAACAGATTGTTATATTTTTGAAAATAATTTAACTTTTTGGGCAGATAAAGAATATGATTACATTGGTGGAGTTTGGTTTGAAAATTTCACTTCGAATCCTTATGATGGTGCAAAAATGAGTTATCCTGGCAATGGTGGCTTTTCTTTACGAAAAGTTAAAAGCTGTTATGATTTAATTACATCAAATAGCAGAATAAAATCTTGTAAAGATATATTAGCTGAATATAAAGCGAAAAAAAAACAAATAAATTATTTAATTATTTTTTTTAAAATTTTAATAAAATATTTCTCAAAAAAGAATATTTATAAATATTGTGCTAAACGATATCGCAATAATGAAGATGTTTTTTTTATTGAAGAAGGTAGATTTTTAAAAACATTTAGTATTCCAGATGTTAACGAGGCAATAAATTTTTCTTGGGACAGATGTCCAAAATATTTATTAGACATAAATAAAAAGTTACCAATGGGATGCCATGCTTGGTTTAGAAATGATTTTCCTTACGAAGGAAATTTAAATTTTTGGAAAACAATAATTAATAGTAATCAAAAAAATTAAATATCAATATAATGAAAGTAGCGCTAGTTACAGGTATTACAGGACAAGATGGAGCATATTTAGCTGAATTATTATTGTCTAAAGGATATATGGTTCATGGAATTAAAAGAAGAAGTTCTTTATTTAATACACAACGTATTGATCATCTTTATGAAGATCCACATATTGATAATCAACATTTTAAATTGCATTATGGTGATTTAAGTGATTCTACTAATTTAATACGAATTATTCAAGAAACGCAACCAGATGAAATTTATAATCTTGGTGCAATGAGTCATGTAAAAGTGAGTTTTGATGTTCCAGAGTATACCGCAAATACAGATGGAATAGGAACTTTAAGAATCTTAGATGCGGTTAGATTATTAGGGTTAACAAAAAAAACTAGAATATATCAAGCTTCAACTTCAGAATTGTATGGATTAGTTCAAGAAGTTCCTCAAAAAGAAACAACTCCTTTTTATCCACGTTCACCTTATGCAGTTGCTAAAATGTATGCTTATTGGATTACCGTAAATTATAGAGAAGCTTATGGAATGTATGCTTGTAACGGTATTTTATTTAATCATGAAAGTCCGCTTAGAGGTGAAACGTTTGTAACTAGAAAAATTACAAGAGCAGTTGCGCAAATGGCTTTGGGAATGCAAGACACTTTATATATGGGAAATATTGATTCTCAAAGAGATTGGGGTCACGCAAAAGATTATGTTGAGGCAATGTGGTTAATGTTGCAACAAGATAAACCAGAAGATTTTGTAATTTCTACAGGAGTTACAACTCGTGTTAGAGAGTTTATTAAAATGGCTTTTAGAGAACTTGATGTTGAACTAGAATTTAAAGGTCATGGAGTTGATGAAACTGGAGTTGTAACATCATCGACTAATACAGAATTTGCTTTTAAAATTGGTCAAGTAGTGCTTCAAATAGATCCAACTTATTTTAGACCAACCGAAGTAGATTTGTTAATAGGCGATAACACAAAAGCTAAAACAAAATTGGGTTGGAAGCCAAAATATACATTAGACATGCTTGTTAAAGAAATGGTTAAAGCCGATTTAGAGATTTTTAAAAAAGAAAAATATTTAAAGAATTATAAATAGAAAATACATAATGCATCAAAATTCTAAAATATTTGTAGCAGGACATCGTGGAATGGTTGGAAGTGCTATTGTTAGTGATTTAAAAAGTAAAGGATATACCAATATTATTACTAGAACATCTAGCGAACTTAATTTAATAAACCAACAAGAGGTCATCAATTTTTTTGAACAAGAAAAACCAGAATATGTTTTTTTAGCCGCAGCAAAAGTTGGTGGAATTATTGCTAATAACACTTACAGAGCTGATTTTATTTATGAAAACATACTCATTCAAAGTAATGTAATTCATCAAAGTTATAAAGTTGGAGTAAAGAAATTAATGTTTTTAGGTTCTACTTGTATTTATCCAAAATTGGCATTGCAGCCGCTTAAAGAAGAATATTTATTAACAGGAATTCTTGAAGAAACAAATGAACCTTATGCCATTGCAAAAATATCTGGAATAAAAATGTGCGATGCATATAGAGCACAATATGGATGCAATTTTATATCGGTAATGCCAACTAACTTGTATGGTTTTAATGATAATTATGATTTGCAAAATTCACATGTGTTACCAGCTTTACTTAGAAAATTCCATGAGGCAAAAAGTAATAATTTAAATGAAGTTATTGTTTGGGGAACAGGAAATCCGTTAAGAGAGTTTTTACATGCAACAGATATGGCCAACGCTTGTGTTTACTTAATGGAACATTATAATGAGCAAGGTTTTGTAAATATAGGAACAGGAATTGAAATTTCAATTAAAGATTTAGCACATCTAATAAAAGAAATTGTTGGTTATGAAGGAAAAATTATTTTTGATGCAACAAAACCAGATGGAACTCCAAGAAAACTGACTGATATTACGAAATTAACTAATCTTGGTTGGAATTATTCTACAGAACTTAAAGATGGAATCACAAAGGTTTACAACGATAAATTTTTAACAACATAATTTAATTTGATGACAAAAATTTCTATAATTACTATCAATTATAATGATGTTTTAGGTCTTGAAAAAACATTTAATAGTGTTGTTAATCAATCTAATAAAAATTTTGAATATATTGTTATAGATGGCGGAAGTACCGATGGAAGTAAAGAATTTATAGAAAAAAATTCTGATAAAGTTTCCTATTGGATTTCAGAAAAAGATTCTGGAATTTATAATGCTATGAATAAAGGAATTAATGTTGCAAAAGGAGATTACTTATTGTTTTTAAATAGTGGTGATTGGTTATTTGAAAATGATTCAATTTCTAATGTTGATAAATTAATTACTGGTTTTAAAGATATTTACTATGGAAACGCCATTTTTAAATTTGCCAAAAAAGATAAATTGGTAGTATATAATGAACGAATTTCATTCCAGTTTTTTACTCATAGTAGTTTCTGTCATCAAGCTACTTTTATAAAAAAACAATTGTTTTTTGATGTTTTTATGTACAACGAAAATCTAAAAATTGTCTCCGATTGGGAATTTTTTATTTATGCGATTTGTATTAAAAATGTTTCGCATCAATATATAGATGTTATTGTTTCAAATTATGATTTAAACGGTATTTCATCAAGACCAGAATTTGAAGCTTTAAAACATAAAGAAAGAGAAATTGTTTTTAATAACTATTTTCCAATGTTTATTGGAGATTATGAGAACTTAAACGAACTTAATTCTAAAAGAATAGTAAGTGTATTAAATATTAAAAAACACAAACTAGCTTGGAAAATTTTTAAAGCAGTTATTACAATATTCGAGATTTTCTTACCTAAAAATAAAAAAAATTAAGTTATTAGTTTAATAGTGTTTTTTAAGTTTTCAATTGAAAAGGGTTGTAAACTTTTTTCAGAATTATTTTGT
>JAYVKR010000024.1:0-28942 GCA_043768185.1 Flavobacterium sp. | reverse complement strand
TGAAGTTGTAAAAGGAAAAGTTATTAAGCTAGAAGAATTTACTATTGTTTTTAAATATGACGGAGAAGATGCCGAAAATACAATAAGTAAATATGCAGTAGAAAAAATTGTTTACGGAAAAAGTGGTCGTGTAGAACAAGTTACAGAAAAAATTGTAGTTGCATCAGAAGAAGATTGGGAAAAAGTAATTATTCTAGAAGATATTTCTTATGTAGCTGGATTAAAAAAATCTGGTGAAGTTAGAGGTAAAACTGGTTTAATTAATTACCATACAGGAAATACTGGTGATAAAAAAGCAGAGAAAAAATTAAAAATGGTAACTGCAGCTATGGGTTGTCCTTTTATTCTTCAAACTGCAGATAAATCTACTGTTGGAGCTAGTTCTAACGGATTAGGTGGATCTCAAAACATTAAAAAAGGATTGGCTTACAAATATTAATTTTAAAATATATATTTCAAAACAAACTGTTTAGTGATAAACAGTTTTTTTTTGCTTAAAATCTAAAAAACTTTACTAATCATTTTAAGTATCTTTGTATATCAAAAATAAAAAATTAAGATTCTAATATAAAAAATCTTTATGACAGGAATTGTTTATAAATCTACAGGTAGTTGGTACACCGTAAAATCTAACGATGGCAATTTTATGGAATGTCGCATCAAAGGCAAGTTTAGAATGAAAGGTATAAAAAGTACCAATCCAATTGCTGTGGGCGATGTTGTAGATTATGAACTAGAAGAATCATCAGATACTATTACTGGAACAATACACAAAATTCACGAAAGAAAAAATTACATCGTTAGAAAATCGGTGAATTTGTCGCATCAAATGCACATTATTGCGTCTAATTTAGATTATGTTTTTTTACTTATTACAATTAATAATCCGCCCACAACTTTTAATTTTATTGATAGATTCCTAGTTACTGCCGAAGCTTATGGTATTGAAACCATTTTAATATTTAATAAAATAGACACTTTAACTGAAACAATACTTGATGAACAGCTGTATATGCAACACATTTACCAAGAAATTGGATATAAATGTTTGCGTGTTTCATCAACTCAAGCAAAAGGAATTGAAGAATTAAAAGACATAATGATTGGTAAAACTACTATGTTTTCTGGACATTCTGGCGTTGGAAAATCGACATTAGTAAATGCTTTAGAACCAAGTTTAGATTTAAAAACCAAAACTATTTCTGAGCAAAGCATGCAAGGACAACACACAACAACCTTTGCAGAAATGTATGATTTGTCTTTTAACGCTAAAATAATTGATACTCCAGGAATTAAAGGTTTTGGTATTGTAGATATGGAAAAAGAGGAAATAAGTGGCTATTTTCCAGAATTTTTTAAGCTAAAAGACCAATGTAAATTTAATAATTGTTTACACAAAGAAGAACCACATTGCGCCATTAAAAAAGCACTTGAAGAAGAAAAAATTTCTTGGACACGTTACAACAGTTATTTAAAAATTTTAGAAGGAGACGAAGATCATTACCGAACAGATATTTATAATGATGATAGAATTGCAAGTGATGAAACTAGGAATAAGTAGTGTTCAGTATTCAGTTTTTAGTGTTCAGTTTTCACGCAAACTTGTCATTCCGTAGGAATCTCAAAAATAAATTATACAGTTAAAAACACATTTTTTCTCAAATTTACCATTCCGTAGAAATTTTAAAAAGAAAATTAATTCAAATGAAAGCAGTAATTCAAAGAGTTTCAAATGCATCAGTAACAATTGATTCAATAATCGTTGCAGAAATTCAAACTGGATTAGTAGTTTTAATTGGAATTGAAGATACAGATTCTCAAGATGACATTTCTTGGTTATCTCCTAAAATAGCAAATCTTAGAATTTTTAGTGATGAAAATGATGTTATGAATTTATCTGTAAAAGATATTGAAGGTGAAGTAATTATAGTCTCACAATTTACACTTCATGCAAGTACTAAAAAAGGAAATAGACCAAGTTATATCAAAGCATCTAAGTCAGAAATTGCAATTCCAATATACAAAAAATTCATTCTTCAAATGGAACTTGAACTGGGTAAAAAAGTACAATCAGGACAATTTGGCGCCGATATGAAAGTGGCATTAGTAAATGATGGACCAGTTACAATTATTATTGATAGTAAAAACAAGGAATAATCTTATTATATTTATAAAAAAATTGTATTTTTGATTAAATAATTTACTCATGAAAAAACAATTTTATGTCCTTTTTATACTTTTTATATTTAATTTAAATACTGCTCAAAATATAAATTATGCTACATTATTAATTCCAGAAAACCTTAAAGAAACTGCCAATAGTGTTGTTAGAAATCAAGCTATAATTGTTACCATTTCTTCTGAAAAATCAATGACTACTAAGACTTTAAAAGTAGTTACGGTTTTAAATAAATATGGTTTAAATAATATTGATGCATTTGAATATTATGATAAATCTAGCAAAGTAAAATCTATTGAAGTAACAATTTACAACTCATTTGGTAAAGAAATTAAAAAAATAAAACGTAAAGATTTTAAAGATCAAAGTGTTGCTGATGGATTTTCAATTTATAGCGATGACAGAAAACTTTTTTTAGATTACACTCCAACCGAATATCCGTTTACAGCAGTTTATGAAAGTGAAACAGAAACATTTAACACTGCATTTATTAGACCTTGGTATCCAATTGATGATGCTTTTGAAAGTGTAGAAAAATCATCCTACACATTAAATTATTTAACTAATTTAGGTTTTAAATACAAAGAAAATAATTTCGAGAATAGAACAATTAAAAAAACTGAAACTGATAATTCGATACTTTTTTCTGTAGAAAATTTACTTGCAGAAAAACCCGAAGATTATTCGCCATCATTTCAAAAAATTGTTCCGTATGTATTATTTGGATTAGAAAAATTTAATCTAGAAGGTGTAGAAGGAAGTGCTAAAACTTGGAAAGATTTTGGCGAATGGATGTATTCAAGTTTACTAAAAGATACCGAAGAATTGCCAGATGAAACTAAAAATAAAATAAAGTTACTAGTTGCAAATGAAACTGACGAAATAAAAAAAGCACAAATTATTTATCAATATGTTCAAGATAAAACAAGATATGTAAGCATACAATTAGGAATTGGTGGTTGGAAACCAATGTTGGCCAAAGATGTAGATAAATTGGGTTATGGCGATTGCAAAGCATTGTCTAATTATACTAGAGTTTTACTAAAATGTGTTGGAATTGAATCGTTTTATACTATAATTTTTGGAGCAAATTCTAAAAGAGGAATAGATGAAAATTTTGTTTCTATGCAAGGAAATCATGCCATATTAACTATTCAAAATAATAATAAAAATTACTTTTTAGAATGTACTAGTCAAATAAAACCATTCGGATTTGAAGGCGATTTTACAGATGACAGAAATGCATTATTGATAAAACCAGATCGAGGTGAAATAATAAAAACATCTCAAATAATTGATAAAACCAATTCGCAAATTTCTAAAGGCAATTACACTTTAAGTAGTGATGGAACTATAACTTGTGCTGTTCAAATAAAATCTAAAGGCATACAATATGATAATGTATATGAAATAGAAGGTAAGTCAAACGAAATTATAGACAATCATTACAAAACACATTTTAACTGGATTAACAATTTAAAACTAGAAAAAAGTAAGTTTATAAACAATAAACAAACAGTAGAATTTGTAGAAGACATTTCATTTTCGGCAGTGAATTATGCATCTGATAATGGCGGAATGATTCTTTTTCCTGTAAATGTTTTTAATCAAAACAATACCATTCCGCAACGATATAGAAACAGAAAAAATCCGTTTGAAGTAAATAGAGGTTTTTATGACGAAGAAGAAATTGAAATAACTTTACCATTAGAATATATAATAAGTGCAAAACCTGACGCAATTAGTATTGACGAAAAATTTGGAACATATAAAACTGAAATTAAAATTTTAACTGAAAATAAAATTTTATACAAACGTTCTTTTTTATTAAAAAACGGAATGTATGATAAGTCAGAATACGAAAATTATAGAAAATTTAGAGAACAAATTGCTAAGGCAGACAATTCTAAAATTGTACTAACCAAAAAAACATAAAATTATGAAATTTATTTACGCTATCATTTTACTATTTACAATCAATAATTTAAGTTTTTCTCAAAAGTATGAACTTGGTAAAGTTACTCTTGAGGAGTTAAACGAAAAAGTACATCCAAAAGATGCAACTGCAGAAGCAGCAATATTATTTGAAAAAGGAAGAACCTATTTCGAGTATAAACAAGGAGAAGGATTTTCTGTTTTAACAGATGTAGAAATAAAAATTAAAGTTTACACTAAAGAAGGTTACAGTTGGGCAGACAGATATATTTCTTACTATGTTGGTGGTGATGATGATGAAAGCGTTTCTATTTCTAAAGCCATTACTTATAATAGTGTTGATGGTAAGATTGAAAAAACAAAACTTAAAAGTGAAGGAGAATTTTCTGAAAAAGTAAATAAATTTTGGTCTAGAAAAAAAATTACATTACCAAATGTAAAAGAAGGATCAATATTAGAATATAAATACACTATTAAATCGCCATACATATCAACGTTTCCTGTTTGGAATTTTCAAACCTCAATACCTGTAAATCATTCAGAATATTCTACTTATGTTCCAGAATATTTTGTTTATAATGTTTACAGAAAAGGGTTTAATGCAATTAATGAAACCAAAACTAGTGAAACTAAAACAATATCATTAAATTACAGAGAAAGACAAGTTGGCGCAATGGGAACAATTACAAGTTCTTCTGTACAAACTGACAATATTAATTATACAGAAAATGTTACAAATTTTTCATTAGAAAATGTATCTGCATTAAAAGATGAGAATTTCGTTAATAATATAGAGAATTATACATCAAGCGTTCAGCACGAACTTTCAAGTAAGCGAATTCCTAATTCACCTTTTGAAATGCTGTCAAATAGTTGGGAAGATGTTGCCAAAAAAATATTTGAAAACGAGGATTTTGGAAATCAATTAAATAAAAATAATTATTATGAAAATGATATTACAACATTAATTACAGGATTAACAAGCAATGAAGAAAAAATAAATGTCATTTTTAAATTTGTTAAATCTAAAATGAATTGGAACGAATATCTAGGTTATTTGTGCGATGTTGGCGTTAAAAAAGCATTTCAAGACAAAGTAGGAAACGCTGCCGAGATAAACTTAATGCTAGTTTCTATGTTAAAATTTGCAGGTTTAGATGCCAATCCTATTTTAATAAGTACTAGAGATAATGGAATTGCGCTTTACCCAAGTAGAACTGCCTTTAACAATGTAATAGCATCTGTAAAATTAAATGATAATGTAATTCTGTTAGATGCAACAAATAAAAATGCATTGCCCAATATTTTACCCTTTAGAGATTTAAATTGGTTTGGAAGAATTATTAAAAAAGATGGTGCTTCAGAATTTTTAGAATTAACTCCAAAAACCAATTCTACAGATATTGTAAATGTGATGGCAACAGTTAATGATAAAGGAGAAGTTGAAGGTAAAGTGAGAGAAAATTATAAAGATTATTATGCATTACAATACAGAGATAGATATGAAAATGTAACCAAAGATGCTTATTTAGAAATTTTAGAAAAACAATATAAAACCATAGAAATTGACAACTATGAAGTTACAAATAACATATTAGAAAATGAAGCTATTGTAGAAAAATTTAGTTTTAAAAGCAATTCTATAGTAGAGAAAATTGGCGATAAACTATTTTTTTCACCATTATTATATCTTTCACCATCAGAGAATCCTTTTAATCAAGAAAATAGAGAATATCCTGTAGATTTTTCATTTCCGTTTAAAGATAAACAAACACTAATTATAGCAATTCCAGATGGATACGCTGTAGAAAGTTTGCCAAAACCAATTGCAATTGCTATGGATAATAATTATGGAAATTTTAGTTATACTATTTCCAATACCGAAAAACAAATTCAAGTAGCGTCAACATTTGATGTAAATACTGCTATAATTCCAGCCGAAGATTATCCGTTTTTAAAAGAATTTTATAAAATTATGATAGAAAAACAAAACGAAAAAGTAGTACTTAAAAAATTATAATGCTATGAAACTACTTATTTGCTACTTTTTTATAATTTCAATCTTTTCTAATTCACTTTTCGCACAAGATTATGAATTAGGAAAAGTTACAAAAACTCAACTAGAAGAAAAATTTCATCCAACAGATTCTTCTGCTGTAGCTGCATTTTTATTTAAAAAAGCTATTACAAAATTTAAATATGATATAACTAATGGTTTTGTTTCTAAAACAGAGTTTACAATAAAATTAAAAATATATAAAAAAGAAGGTTTAAAATGGGCAAACTTTGAAATTCCGTATTATGTTGGATATAAAACTCTAGATAATGATGTAATTACAATATCTAAAGCTTTTACCTATAACATAGAAAATGGTAAAGTTGAAAAAGAAAAAGTTTCAAGCGAAGGAAAATTTAAAGAAAAGATAAATGAGCTTTGGGAAACCAAAATCATTACATTTCCAAACGTTAAAGTAGGTTCTATAATAGAATTTAAATATGAAGTAAAAACTGAAAACCTTTCAGAACTTCCAAACTTTCAATTTCAATATAAAATTCCATTAAATCACGGACAATTTATTACCGAAATTCCAATTTTTTACATTTATAAATCCATTAAAATTGGTTATGTAGATGTTGATATGACAGATGTTATAGAAGAAACATCTCAAAGCTTTGAAGGAAAATATAATAATTCTAATAATTTATCTTACAAGCAAATAAAAACTATTTTTAATGTAAAAGATGTACCAGCAATATTAGAAGAAAGTTATGTAAATAATGTTAAAAATTATTATGGTAATATAGAACATGAATTACAAACCATACAGTTTCCTGATGAAAAATCTAAACAAATTGCAACAACTTGGGAAGATGTAGCAAAATCTATATATGCCGAAAAAGATTTTGGCGATGAACTAAAAAAGAACAACTATTTTTTGACTGATTTAAAACTATTAATAAATAAAACTGAAGACAAACAAGAACGACTGAAAATAGTATTTGACTATGTAAAAAACAAAATGAATTGGAATGGTAAATATGGTTATAACACTAAAAAAGGTGTAGAACTTGCCTATAAAGAAAACTCTGGAAACATTGCAGAAATTAATTTAATATTAACTTCAATGCTACAAATGGCTGGATTAGAAGCTTTTCCTGTAGTTCTTAGCACAATTGACAACGGTTTGGCGTTGTTTCCTAATAGATCTAAATTAAATTGTGTTATTGCGTCAGTAAAACTTGATGGAAAAAATATACTTTTAGATGCAAGTAGTAAATACAGTACTAGTAAAAATCTACCTACAAGAGATTTAAATTATAAAGGCAGACAAATAAATAATGATGGAACTAATACAGAAATAGACTTAATGCCAACTTACAATTCTGTAGAATTATCAAATTTAATGGTTTCTGTAAATTCTGATGCAACACTTACAGGAAAATTTAAAAAACAATATAACGATTATAATGCAATTAAGTTTAGAGAAAACTATGGCGTTGTTGGTGTAGAAAGTTATGTAGAAATAATAGAAAATAAATATAAAAACATCCAAATAGACAGTTATCAAATAAAAAATAAAGATTCTATAAATGAACCTATTATAGAATCTTATTCTGTAAAAGACAACAATACAATTGAAAAAATTGGTGACAAAATATTCTTTCCATCTATGCTTCATTTAGCATTAAAGCGTAATATGTTTAAAGAAGAAAACAGAAAGTATCCTGTAGATTTTAATTTTCCAATAAAAGAAAAATTTAATATTATTATTACAATACCAGATAATTACGTTCTAGAAAGTTTGCCAAAATCAATTAGCATTGCTATGGATAATAAGTTAGGTTACTTTACATTTGCAACATCTAACACTAATAATCAAATTATAATTAGCGTTTCATTAGATATTAATACAACAATTTTTTATCCTGATGATTATCAAACATTGAAAGAATTTTATAAAGTTATGATAGAAAAACAAAACGAAAAAGTAGTTCTTAAAAAAATATAAAATGAATCTAAAAAACGCACAACAAGAAGTAGACAATTGGATAAAAACGCACGGAGTTCGTTACTTTAACGAACTTACCAATATGGCACAACTTACAGAAGAAGTTGGCGAAGTGGCACGAATTATTGCACGACGTTACGGAGAACAATCCGAAAAAGAATCTGATAAAAATAAAGACCTTGGCGAAGAACTTGCCGATGTAGTTTTTGTAGTTTTGTGTCTCGCTAATCAAACAGGAATTAATTTGCAAGAAGCATTTGATAAAAAATTAGATTTAAAATCGATAAGAGACAAAGACCGACATAAAAATAATGATAAATTAAAATAATTGTATAATGTAAATCTGTATATTGTATAATGAAATACAGTCACAATTTTTAAATTACTACTTCATAAAATAATGAATCTTAATCTTCAACACATTTCAAAACTCGAAACTCGAAACTCAAAACTCGAAATAAAAATTACAGGTTCCAAATCTGAGACCAACAGATTACTATTATTACAAGCATTATATCCAAATATAAAATTAGAAAACACATCAATATCTGATGACTCTGAGGTTATGATGCAAGCGTTACAAGTAAACTCGAAACTCGAAACTGTCACACTGAGCGCAGTCGAAGTGCCGAAATTAATTAACGTTCATCATGCAGGAACAGCAATGCGATTTCTAACTGCGTATTTTGCAATAAAAGAAGGAAGTGAAGTTGTACTAACAGGTTCATCAAGAATGAAAGAACGTCCAATAAAAATATTGGTAGATGCTTTAAAACAACTTGGCGCAAACATAGTATATGTCGAAAATAATGGTTTTCCTCCACTAAAAATAATTGGTAAAAAACTAACTCAAAATAAAGTTCCACTTCCAGCAAATATTAGCAGTCAATACATTTCGGCACTTTTATTAATTGCACCAAAACTAGAAAACGGATTAGAATTAACACTAGAAGGCGAAATAACTTCAATTCCATACATCAAAATGACTTTGGGATTGTTAAACGAAATTGGTGTAGAAACATCGTTTGTTGAGAATTTAATAACAGTAAAACCAAAACTCGAAACTCATAACTCGAAACTCGTAACTATAGAATCAGATTGGAGTTCTGCATCCTATTATTATTCCATAATTGCATTGTCAGAAATTGGAACCCAAATAACACTTTCAAGCTACAAAGAAAACAGTCTTCAAGGCGATGCTGCATTAGTAGAAATTTATAAAAATTTTGGAGTAAAAACAGTTTTTAATAATGACAAATCAATAACAATACTAAAAGATAATTTACACAAACAATCTTCTTTAAATTTAAATTTAAATTATTCTCCTGATATAGCACAAACCATTGCAGTTACTTGTTTTGGACTAAATATTGGTTGTCATATTTCAGGTTTGCATACATTAAAAATTAAAGAAACTGATAGACTTTTGGCATTAGAAACAGAATTGTCAAAATTAGGAGCATCTATTTCAGTTTCAAATTCATCTCTAACATTAGAAATCGCAACCAAAATAAATCCAAATATAAAAATTGAAACCTATCAAGACCACAGAATGGCAATGTCATTTGCACCATTAGCATTAAAAACTGCATTAATTATAGAAAATGCCGAAGTAGTTTCTAAATCCTACCCAACTTTTTGGGAAGATTTAAAAAATATTGGTTTTCAAATTAATGAAGTATAATAATTTCATATTTATTTTTTTTGTAAAATAATGAAAACGAAGTTTTAAATTTGTGACCAAAATCTTTAGGTTGAACTGAAGAAGTAAATTACCAAAATATCAAATTCGTGATAATTCGTGAAATTGGTGTAAAATTTCTTTTTAACTTAATAACTTGTGGTAAAAAAACATTGCGACTTAGCGTCTTTGTGGCAATGTAAAAAATAAACACCAAAACACTTGACAACGCCTATCTCACAATCGTATATTTGCAAATTATTAGTACTATTATTGTCACACTGAGCTTGTCGAAGTGCAAATCCTAAAATTCAAACATGAAATTATCACATTTTCAATTCAATCTTCCAACAGAATTATTAGCAGAATATCCAGCAGAAATTCGTGACGAATCTCGTTTAATGGTAATCGACCGTAAAAAAGGAACAATAGAACACAAAATGTTCAAAGACGTAATTAACTATTTCGACGATGGCGATGTTTTTGTACTTAACAATACCAAAGTTTTTCCAGCAAGAATGTTCGGAAACAAAGAAAAAACTGGAGCAAGAATAGAAGTTTTTTTACTACGTGAACTAAATGCAGAACAAAGACTTTGGGATGTTTTAGTAGATCCAGCAAGAAAAATAAGAATAGGAAATAAATTATATTTTGGCGACGACGATTCACTTGTTGCCGAAGTTATAGACAATACAACTTCTCGTGGAAGAACACTACGTTTTCTTTACGATGGTTCGTATGATGAATTTAGAAATAAACTAACAGAACTTGGCGAAACACCAATCCCAAAATATATTTCTCGCGAAGTAACACCAGAAGATGCCGATCGTTACCAAACAATTTATGCCAAAGAAGAAGGCGCAGTTGCAGCGCCAACTGCAGGTTTACACTTTTCTAAACACCTTTTAAAACGTTTAGAAATTAAAGGAATAGACTTTGCAGAAGTAACACTTCACGTGGGTTTAGGAACTTTCAATCCAGTAGAAGTAGAAGATTTGTCTAAACATAAAATGGATTCTGAAGAGCTAAAAATTACACAAGAAGCTTGCGATAAAGTAAATAATGCTAAAGCTAAAAAACACAAAGTTTGTTGCGTTGGAACCACTTCAATGCGTGCCATAGAAAGCGCCGTTTCCTCACAAAGAACACTAAATACATTTGACGGTTGGACAAACAAATTTATTTTTCCACCGCACGATTTTAGCATTGCCGATGCAATGATAACCAATTTTCACACACCAAAATCAACATTATTAATGATGGTTTCAGCATTCTGCGGACACGATTTAATGAAAAAAGCATACGAAATTGCCATCGAAGAAAAATATAAATTTTACTCTTACGGCGACGCAATGTTAATAATTTAAAACTATTTTGTCACACTGAGCGCAGTCGAAGTGCTCATCATTTTGTCACACTAAGCACAGTCGAAGTGCTCATCATAATGTCACACTGAGCGCAGTCGAAGTGCTCATAAATTGTAACACTGAGCGCAGTCGAAGTGCTCATCATAATCTCATCAGCAATGGTGAGATTTTTTTTTAATCTGAACTCGTTTCAGATTCTCTAGAACTTGTTTCAGCTTCTCAACTTTGTCACACTGAGCGCAGTCGAAGTGCTCATCATTCTATCACACTGAGCGCAGTCGAAGTGCTTACATTTGAAACGAATATTAAGCGCATTTCTACAATCCATTTTCCTGCTGCCGCAACTCGCTTTCATTTTAAAAAAATAAAATGAAGAGCTCAAACAATTGCAACATCAGGGTTAAACAGCCATTGTCTTTTGTAAAAATCACCATTAAAAATCAACCGCCAAGTATCCTAACAGGTTTTTTTTAACCTGTTAGGTATAAAAATATTTATAACTCTAATAATAAAACAATTAAACAATTTAAACCTTTTTAAACCATTAAATTTTTCACTATTTTTACATCATAAAAAAATCACAATGAATTTCCAAAACACATTACAATTTGCTCAAAATCTAGACCAACAAGACGAATTAAAAAAATATAAATCAGAATTTATTTTTCCGCAGCACAACAACAAAGACGTAATCTATTTTACAGGAAATTCATTAGGATTACAATCAAAGCGAGCAAGAATATTTGTAGACGAAGTAATGAACGATTGGGCAAATCTTGCTGTAGAAGGACATTTTTATTCTCAAAAACCTTGGTGGGATTATCACGAACGTTTTGCCAATCCATTAAGTAAAATTGTTGGCGCATTACCAAGTGAAGTTACCGTAATGAACACACTTACCGTAAATCTTCACTTATTAATGGTATCGTTTTATCGTCCAACAAAAACACGATACAAAATTATTTGCGAAGAAAAAGCATTTCCGTCAGATCAATATATGTTTCAATCGCAAGTACATTTTCACGGTTACAATCAAGAAGATGCAATTGTAGAAATTAAAAGAAGAGAAGGAGAACACAACATTCGACTAGAAGATATTTTAGCAAAAATAAACGAAGTTGGAGACGAACTAGCATTAGTACTAATTGGTGGAGTAAATTATTACACAGGTCAAGTTTTTAATATGGAAACTATTACGAAAGCTGGACACAAAGTTGGCGCCATTGTTGGTTTCGACCTTGCGCACGCAGCAGGAAATATAAAACTAGAATTGCACAATTGGAATGTAGATTTTGCCTCTTGGTGTTCTTATAAATATATGAATTCTGGTCCAGGAAATGCATCAGGTTGTTTTATTCACGAAAAACACCACAACAACAAAGAGTTACCACGATTTGCAGGTTGGTGGGGAAATAAAAAAGAAAACCGTTTCTTGATGGAACAAAATTTTAATCCAATAGAAAGTGCCGATGGATGGCAAATTAGTAATCTTCCAATACTTTCATTAGCACCATATTTAGCATCGGTAGAATTATTTGACGAAGTGGGAATGGATAAAATACTTGCTAAAAGAAATTTAATAACCTCTTATTTAGAATTTATTTTACAAGAAATAGACAAAGAAGTTCAAGGAAATTTCGAAATTATAACGCCAACCAATCAAGAAGAAAGAGCTTGCCAGTTATCAGTATTTTTTCATGGCGAAGGTAAAAGTTTATTTGAGTATTTAATGAAAAACGGTGTTGTCACAGATTGGCGTGAACCAAACGTAATTCGCTTTGCACCAGTGCCGTTATATACAAGTTATGAAGACATGTATAATTTTGGACAAATTTTAAAAACAGGAATTTTAACACATTTAAAAGGTTAAATCTAATATTTTTTTACTTTCTTTGTTAATAAATTAATACAATTACAACTAACTAAAAATAATTAATATGAAATTAAAATTACAATTAACATTACTTTTATTAGTAAGTTTTGTTTCTACCATTGTTGCACAGGTTTCTAATAATGAATCTGCAGCAAGAAAATGGATTTTAGAAAATAGAAGTCAATTAAACATTCAGCCGTTTCATACCTTTAAACTTTCTTTTTCAAGAAAAAGTTTAGCCGGAGAAACCTTGCGTTTTCAACAAATGGTAAATGATGTACCAGTATTTCAATCAGAAATTGTTATAAACTTTAATCCAGAAAATGAATTGGTTTTTAGTTCCAATTCATACATCAACAGTATAGAAAATATTGCTACAACACCAAGTATTTCTAAACAAAATGCACTAAATATTTCTAAAGATCATTTAAAATTTACTTGTGAATATGAAGTTGCAGAAAATAATTTATTTGTAACTAAAATTAATGAATCTACTAAACTAGTTTATATAATAGTTACAAATCCATCTGATGGTTCTGGAAGTTGGCAAGTAACTGTTGATGCAATTTCTGGAACAGTTTTAGAAAACAAAGACGTTGCTATATATTACAATAAAGAAGACCATCCTAAAAAGAAGAAAAAAAAATTAGAAGAAATAAAAAGCGCAACAACTAAAGCACCATTTGCTTTTGTAACTGGTACAGCAATGGTTTATTTATCAGATCCATTATCGTTTGCAACTGTTGCATATGGAACAACTGGTTATGTTGATGGTAATGACGCCAATACTACACAATTAGGAAATGCAAGAACATCTGTAACTTTACCAGAAATAGATTTAACAGCTGGAGTTTATAAATTAAAAAGTTCTTTTGCAGAAATAAAAGATTTTGAAGCTCCAACATTAGGACTTTTTACTCAAGCAACCAATAATTTTAGTTTTACTAGAGATAACAATGCTTTTGAATCTGTAAATGTTTTTTATCATTTAGATTTAAGTTTAAGATACATCAATCAAACCTTAGGAATAATTTGTAAACCACTATTAAATGCTGGTGTATTACACTTTGATCCATCAGGATTAAGTGGCGCAGATAATTCTCACTACATTCCATCTTCAGACAGGTTGGCTTTTGGTGAAGGTTGTGTAGATGATGCAGAAGATGCTGATGTTATTTGGCACGAATTTGGTCACGGAATTCACGATTGGTTAACCAACGGAAATTCTTCAAGTTTAATTGGAGAAGGTAATGGCGATTATTGGGCACAATCTTATAGTAGAAGTTTAAACCAATGGAATGCATCTCAACCAGCATATCAATATATGTTTTCTTGGGATGGAAACAATGTATGTTGGTCTGGAAGAAATACTAACTATTTTGGAGTTTATCCAGCAGATTTAGTAAATGCAATACACCAAGACGGACAAATATGGGCAACTTCATTGATGCAAATTTATGATGTAATAGGTAGAACTAAAACAGACAAAGCGTTTCTAGAAGGATTAGCATTAACAAACAGTTCAACTAATCAACAAAATGCTGCAATTGCAGTTAGACAAGCAGCAATAAATATGAATTATTCTTGTGCAGATGTAAAAGTTATTTCTCAAAAATTTACTGATAGAGGTTATACTTTACCTTCTTTAAATTTAACAATGGCATCTTTACCAAATTTAACTGTTTTAGCCGATGCCAATAATACTTACTCTTTACCTAGTTATGCAACAGTTGCCAATCCTATAACTAATAATTGTGATGCAACATTAGCGCAATCTCCTTTTGCAGGAACAGTTTTAGCTCCAGGAACATATACAATTGCTATGACAGCAACAAGCGGAACAGCAACAGTAGTAAGAAATTTTACACTAACTGTAACTTCAAACCTAGCTGTAAATGAAAATATAAAAGAGAAAATTGTTGTTTATCCAAATCCTGCTAAGAATCAATTAACAATTAAAGGAGAATTTGATGGCGATGAAAGTGTTACAGTTTTTAATTTACTAGGCCAAAAAATATTTCAAAAAGCAATTTTAACAAATGAAGAAAAGTTAGATGTATCATCACTATCTAATGGTGTTTATACATTATATTTTAATAATTCTAAAGCAACTTTCAAGTTCATAAAAGAATAAAATAGTTTAACATTTTAAAAAGCCACAATGAAATTAAATAACATTGTGGCTTTTTTATTTTATATAAAACCTAACTACATTTGCAAATAACTACCTCAATGCAATAGCATTTAAATTATTATAAACACCATTTACAATGACCAAACAAGAAATAATAAAAAACTTCGATCCATCTCAACCAGGACTTGCCGATGCAACCATTTTTGGATTGCCATTTTCAGCAGAACAATCAGAAATTATAATAATTCCTGTACCTTGGGAAGTTACAGTAAGTTATGGTTCTGGCGCGTCACTTGGTCCAAACGCCATTCTTGAAGCATCATTTCAAGTAGATTTATGTCATCAAGATTTTCCAGAATTATGGAAACTTGGAATGTACTACGCAGAAATTCCAACGCATTGGCATCAAAATTCAGTTAAATATAAAGAATTAGCTCAACCAATTATTCAAGCATTAGAAAAAGGAGAAGATCTAAAAAATCATCCTAACTTAGTATCAGATTTAGAAAAAATAAATACTGTTTGTAGAAACTTGCATACAGAAGTAAAAGAAAAAGTATTATTTTGGATGAATCAAGGTAAGAAAGTAGTACTTCTTGGTGGCGATCATTCAACACCTTTAGGATATTATGAAGCATTGGCAACCAAGCATGAAAATTTTGGAATTCTTCATCTTGATGCTCACATGGATTTGCGAATTGCCTACGAAGGTTTTACCTATTCACATGCATCAATAATGTATAATGCATTACAAATTCCAAATATTTCTAAGATTGTTCAAGTTGGAATTAGAGATTTTTGCGAGCAAGAAGTTAATAATGTAACCAAAGAAAACGGTAGAGTAATCGTTCATACTGATTCTGATTTAAAAACTGCAACTTTTGAAGGAATTACGTGGAAACAACAATGCGATACAATTATTTCAGAATTACCTCAAAAAGTTACCATAAGTTTTGATATAGATGGAATGTATCCTTGGTATTGCCCAAATACTGGTACGCCAGTTCCAGGTGGATTTTCATTTGAACAAGCAACATATCTATTTAACAAATTAGCATCAAGCGGAAAAGAAATTATTGGTTTCGATTTAGTAGAAGTTGCACCAGGCGAAAATGACGATTGGGATGGAAACGTTGGCGCAAGAATGCTGTTTCACATGTGCGGAATTCTCGCAAAAAACAATGGTTTACCTGTTGGAGAAAAAATAAAATTTTAGAAAAACAAAAATTATATAACTTTAAATAGCAATATTGTAATAAGCAACCGTTTTTTAAATACGTTATTTGTTTAATAAATTTAAATACGAGTTTTATGAAAAATACAATTTTAACAGCAGCATTAATTTTCTCAATAGTATTTACCTCTTGTAAAAACACAGACAAGGCAGGAATTGTAGAAAACGACAAGCAAGCAACTATAGATTCTATGAAAATAGTTTTAGAAAAACAAAAAGTTATAGATTCAATGAATGTAGAAATGGCAAAAGTTGAGGCCCAAAAACAAAAAGAAGTTGTTGTTGTAAATAGAATTGTTGAAACTCCAAATACCACAACTACAACTACAACAACCAAAAGAAAAGGTTGGAGTGGCGCAGCAAAAGGAGCAGTAATTGGAGCTGGAGTTGGCGCAATAACAGGAGCAGCAATAAGTAAGAAAAAAGGTGAAGGAGCAATTATTGGTGGATTGGCTGGAGCTGGAGTTGGCGCAGGCGCAGGCGCAATAATTGACGGAAAGAAAAAAGAATAATCAAACTATCTATGTAATTAAAAAAAATGGCTAAAATTAATTTTTTAGCCATTTTTTATTTGAAGCGAATGTTTTGGGCATTTTAAAGTTACCCTATTCCTGCTATTCATTTCAATCTTTGGTTGCGGTTTTTGCTTTGCAAAAACCGCAACCAAAGGATTTCCATTACTATCAGGACTAAAAATTTATGTCTTTTGTAAAAAAAAATTAAAAAACTTCCTTCGCAATAGCTTTAATATTCTCTGCTTTTCCCATAGAATAGTAATGCAAAACAGGAATTCCTGCTGCAACCAATTCTTTACTTTGTTGAATACACCATTCAATACCAATTTCTTTTACATGGTCATTATCTTTTGCTTTTACAACAGCCATAATTAAATCATCTGGTAATTCTAATGAAAACCTATGCGGAATCAAATTCAATTGTTTCTTTGTTGCAAGAGGTTTAAGTCCAGGAATAATAGGCACAGTAATTCCTGCAGCTCTACATTTGGCAACATATTCAAAAAACTTTTTATTGTCAAAAAACATTTGCGTAACTATATAATCAGCACCATTTTTTATTTTTAATTTTGTGAAATGAATATCACTATCCAAGCTTGGTGCTTCCATATGCTTTTCTGGATAACCAGTTACGCCAATACAAAAATTAGTACAAGATGAATTTTGTAAATCTTCATCAAGGTAAATTCCGTTATTTAAATTATTTACTTGCAATACTAAATCACTTGCATATTCATTTCCTTCTTTTTCTGGTTTAAAATAGGTTTCTGTTTTTAAAGCATCGCCACGCATTGCAACAACATTATCAATGCCAAGAAAATCTAAATCTATTAATAAATTCTCAGTATCTTCTTTACTAAAACCACCACAAAGTATGTGAGGAACAGCATCTACAGGATATTTATTTTGAATTGCAGCGCAAATTCCAACTGTTCCAGGACGTTTTTTTACAATCTTTTTTTGCAATAAACCACTAGGTAATTCTTTAAATTCGTATTCTTCACGATGATAGGTTACGTCAATAAATGGCGGATTAAATTCCATCAACGGATCAATACTATCAAATATAGATTGAATGTTTTGTCCTTTTAACGGCGGTAAAATTTCAAACGAAAAAAGTGGTTTTCCGTTGGCGTTTTCTATTTGTTGGGTTACTTTCATTTTCCTATCCAAACCCTTTCCAGAGGAAAGGGCTTTGTTGGGTGATTTTTTTTTAGTTAAACATTTCCATAACAATTCCTTCCCTTTGGGAAGGTTAGGATGGGATTAATCTGCTATATTTGGACTCAGCCATTTGGTTGCCATTTCAGTAGATATTCCTCTACGTTTGGCGTAATCTATTACTTGATCTTCTTTTATTTTTCCAAGTCCAAAATATTTACTTTCTGGATTAGCAAAATAATATCCAGATACAGAACTTGCTGGCCACATTGCCATACTTTCGGTAAGCGTTACGCCAATTTCTTGTTCTACATTTAATAATTTAAAAATAGTTGGTTTTTCTAAATGATCTGGACAAGCAGGATAACCTGGCGCAGGACGAATTCCTTTATATTCTTCTTGAATTAAATCTTGATTTGACAAATTTTCATCTGATGCGTAACCCCAAATTTCCTTACGAACTCTTAAATGCAAATATTCGGCAAACGCTTCTGCAAATCTATCTGCTAATGCTTTTATCATTATCGAATTGTAATCGTCTAATTGTTTTTCAAATTCGGCAGCTTTTTCATCTACACCAAAGCCAGTTGTTACACAAAAACATCCAATGTAATCTTGTTTTCCGCTGTCTTTTGGTGCTACAAAATCAGACAATGCTATGTTTGGCGCGCCAGCGGTTTTTTGGGATTGTTGGCGTAGCGTTAAAAAAGTTGTAGAAACGTTGCATGCAACGTTTGTACCAATGCCAGCAACGTCTGTACAAACCTCAATATCATCATCATTAATTGTATTTGCTGGAAAAATTCCGAGAATTCCTTTGGCATCAATCCATTTTTCTGCGACCATTTTTTGTAACATATTTTTTGCATCTAAAAACAAATTTGTAGCTTGTTCTCCAACAATTTCATCTGTTAATATAGCAGGATATTTTCCAAACAATTGCCACGAATTAAAAAATGGTGTCCAATCGATAAAATCTGCTAATCTAGACAATTCGACTTCAATTTTTTTAACGCCAATAAAATTGGATTTTACTGGTGTAAAATTATTCCAATCTAATTGTAATTTATTTTTTCGAGCACTTTCAATTGTATGAAAATTTTTGTCTTTACTTCTATTTAAATAACCATCACGCAACTTATCATATTCTTCACGAATAGCTTTCACGTAACCTTCTTTAGTTTCAGCTTGTAGCAAATTACTCGCAACCGTTACCGCTCGTGAAGCATCATTTACGTGAACAACAGTTTGCTTATATTCTGGTGCAATTTTCACTGCTGTGTGCGCACGAGAAGTTGTTGCGCCACCAATCATTATTGGAATTTTAATGTTTAATTTATCCATTTCTTTGGCTATATAAACCATTTCGTCCAATGATGGCGTGATTAATCCGCTCAATCCAATTATGTCAACGTTATGTTCAATTGCTGCTTGAATAATTTTTTCTGGCGGAACCATTACACCCAAATCAATGATTTCAAAATTATTACAACCTAAAACTACCGCTACAATATTTTTTCCAATATCATGAACATCGCCTTTTACGGTTGCCATCAATACTTTTCCTGCACTAGATGATTTTCCGTCTTTTTGCGCTTCAATAAATGGCAATAAATAAGCAACTGCTTTTTTCATTACTCTTGCCGACTTTACAACCTGAGGTAAAAACATTTTTCCGCTTCCAAATAAATCGCCAACAACATTCATTCCTGCCATTAAATTAACTTCTATAACTTCTATGGCTTTCGCCGAAATTGCTCTGGCTTCTTCAACATCAATTTCTATAAATTCGTCAATTCCTTTTACTAATGAATGTGTCAATCGCTCTTGAACTGAACCGTTTCGCCATTCGGCAATTGCTTTTTCATTAACTTTATAATCGCCTTTAAAAGTTTCTGCTAAATCTAACAATCGTTCGGTAGCATCTTCTCTCCTATTTAGCAAAACATCTTCAACGTGTTCTAACAATGTTTTGTCAATTTCATCGTAAATTTCTAGCATTTCTGGATTTACAATTCCTATAGTCATTCCGTTTTGAATGGCGTGATATAAAAATGCAGAATGCATGGCTTCACGAACGGTATCATTTCCTCTAAACGAAAACGAAACGTTACTTACACCACCAGAAATATTAGCATAAGGAAGGTTTTCACGAATCCATTTTGTAGCTCTAAAAAAATCTATAGCATTTAATTTGTGCTCGTCCATTCCAGTCGCAACCGGAAAAATATTGGGATCAAAAATAATATCTTGCGCCGGAAATTTTACAATATTTACTAAAACATCGTAACTTCTTTTACAAATTTCTATTCTTCTTTCGTAATTATCTGCTTGACCGTTTTCGTCGAAAGCCATTACAATTACTGCTGCGCCATATCGTTTAATTAACTTGGCGTGATGTATAAATGTAGCTTCGCCTTCTTTTAGTGAAATGGAATTTACAACTGCTTTTCCTTGCACAACTTTCAATCCAGCTTCAATAATTTCCCATTTGGAAGAATCTATCATTACTGGAACTCGTGCAATATCTGGTTCGGCTGCAATTAGATTTAGGAACTTAGTCATAGCATAAACACCATCTAACATTCCTTCGTCCATATTTACGTCGATAATTTGTGCTCCACCTTCAACTTGTTCTCTTGCAACCGAAAGTGCTTCGTTGTAATTTTCTTCTTTAATTAATCTAAGAAATTTACGCGAACCTGTTACATTGGTTCGTTCGCCAACGTTTACGAAAATAGATTCTTCTGTAACGAAAAGCGGTTCTAGACCTGATAATTGTAAATTTATTTTGTTTGTTCTTGACATATGTTTTTTGCCACTAAGGCGCTAAGTCTCTAAGTTTTTTTTAAAACCATTAAGAAAGTTAAGTTCATTAAGGATTTAATTACTGTTTTTAGCCACGATTTACACGAATAACACGAATTAAAAGTATTATAAACTATTACACTAATTGATTATCGTTGATTTTTCTTGGATTGAATTGTGCTGCAACTTCGGCAATTGCTTTAATGTGTTCTGGTGTTGTACCACAACAACCTCCAATTATATTAATTAAATTATCTTGTAAATATTCTTTTATTAACGCTTGCATTTCGGCTGGTGATTGGTCGTATTGACCAAAGGCGTTTGGCAAACCAGCATTTGGATGTGCAGAAATATTGAGTTGCGTGTTGTGTGCCAATCTTTTTAAATAGGGTTTTAATTGATCTGCTCCAAGTGCACAATTAAAACCAATACTTAACAAATCTATATGTTGAATTGAAATTAAAAAAGCTTCAACCGTTTGCCCAGAAAGTGTTCGTCCTGATGCGTCTGTAATTGTACCTGAAACCATTACTGGAATGTCTAGATTTCGTTCTTCTTTTACTTCTTCAATTGCGAATAATGCTGCTTTTGCGTTTAATGTATCAAAGATTGTTTCCACCAATAATACGTCGCTTCCACCATCTATTAATGCTTCAACTTGTTGTTTGTAAGCAATTCTTAAATCGTCAAACGTTACTGCACGATAACCTGGATCATTTACATCTGGCGACATTGATGCAGTTCTGTTTGTTGGACCAATTGAACCTGCAACGAAACGTGGTTTGTCTGTAAATTCATCGGCAACTTGGCGTGCTATTTTTGCCGATTCATAATTAAGTTCATACACTAAATCTTCTAGGTGATAATCTGCCATTCCTATTGTTGTTCCAGAAAAGGTATTGGTTTCTACTATGTCTGCGCCAGCTTGAAAATATTGCCTGTGAACTTCCTTAACAGCTTCGGGTTGTGTTATAGAAAGTAAATCGTTATTTCCTTTTAATGTATGTGGAAAATCTTTAAAACGTTCGCCACGAAAATCTTCTTCTGAGAAATTGTTGCGTTGCAGCATTGTTCCCATTGCTCCGTCTAGAACTAAAATACGATTTAATATTGCTTCTTGAATAAGTGACATAATTATAAAAATTTTAAATTATGTTATCAAGAAAGAGAAAGAAATTTTCTTGGTTATCTGTTCTTTATAACTATTTTAACAGTTGCTGAAACAAATTCAGCATAAAGATAGAATGTAGCACCTTTTTTTGTAAACAAATTAGGTTGCTAAGCTTTCATCGAGTCTAATCTCTCCAGCTTTCGTGATAACATATCAATAAGTTTATGAACGGTACAAAGTAATGAAATAGATTTTTATTGTGCAATACAATTTGTAAAATATTTTTATGCATAAAAAAAGCCCATTTAAAAAATGAGCTTTTAAGAAATTGTGGAAAATTTATTATTGTTTTACTATTTTAGTAGTTCCAACTCCGTTTTCTGTTTGTGCTTTTACAAAATATACTCCTGCATTTAAATCAGATACATTTATTTGAGTCTCTGAAACATTAGAAGGTGAAACTTGTTTTACAATTCTACCATTTAAATCTGTAATTTCTACAGAATTAATTGTAACTCCATTTTTAGAGTTCAAATTAATTATTGATTTAGCTGGATTTGGGTAGATAGAAAAATTACTTGAAAAGAAATCTTGAGTATTAGCTAAAGCTCTATCAACTGAAAAGCTATCAATTCCAATTATATCAGAATTTGCTCCATTTGTTCCACCATTAATAACGAAATAACGAAAACCGAATTTTACATCAGTTGGTCCTGATAAACCACTAATTGTTGCAGAATATAAAGTCCAAGTTTGTGGATATCCTGTTGTTGTTAAGTTGGGATTAACTTCTTTTAATAAAACATTGTAAGTACCAACATCAGTTGGTCCACCTGTAGGATCAACAGTAAAAGCACCATCTGTACTCATTCTTAATTGTAATCTATCTGGATAAGTTGTTCCTGCAGAACCTGCAATTTTACCTGTTCTAGAGTAAAAGCTTACAACATCTCCATTTTGAACATTAACAAGCGAAGAGATTAACCAATTACTAATAGTCGCACCAGTTGCTGCAGTACTTGTTGTACTAGTGTAATTTACTAGTGCAAATGAATTAGCTCCGCCAGATTGTCCATTAGGTGAAGGACATGTTTCTCCATCTGCATATTCAACATTACTAAAAGGTAAGTTTCTAACTGGTGGTGTACCTGTAGAATTTACAACAACTGGCGCATAAGAAGCAACTGTCCACAATGAAGTTGTTGAAGGTAATGTGCTTTGATTTACTCTTGTCCAACCTGCAGAAACCATTGCTGCAGTGTTACCATCAAAACCATAAGCAAATTGGTTTTGAGCATAATTAATAGTAAAAACAAATGTTAATAAAATTGATAGTAATAGTTTTTTCATGATTTATATTTTATAATTGTTCAAACAAATTTATATAAATAAATCATCAATTTTGTAAAAAATTTATGAAAAATTAATTTTATATAAAAAAAAGTAACTTTCAATCATTTTTTTGGAAGTTATTTCTGAATTATTGCTTATTATACTATGAATATACATTCCTTTTTGTAATTCTCCTTGATTTATAATAATCGAATTTTTGGTATTGTTTAGCTTGTATACTTTAATATTTATATTCGATTAGAAATGTTAAACGCTTTTTAGATACTATTCACTTCTACTGTCTCAACTTTAATTATAAAAATTTTTTTTTAATGAAAATAATTTTAAACCAAAAAACTTTTATAAATTTGCAATCTTAATTAGAGGAAAAATTTGAACTGATTGCAACCTCATTTTTGAACTTGAATCTTTAATAGATTCTGAATCAAGTTCAGAATAAAAAAATGCTAAAGCAGAAAGTCTACTTTAGTTTGTTGCATTCTACTTATTTTTTAAAAAATATTATTAACATTATCTGAAATATATTCAGATTAAAAACTATAATTATGGCTTATTTATTTACTTCAGAGTCTGTTAGCGAAGGACATCCTGATAAAGTTGCAGATCAAATTAGTGATGCATTAATTGATAATTTCTTAGCGTTTGATGCTGAAAGTAAAGTTGCTTGTGAAACACTTGTAACAACCGGTCAAGTAATTTTGGCTGGCGAAGTAAAATCGAACACCTACTTAGACGTGCAACAAATTGCAAGAGAAGTTATTAGAAAAATTGGTTATACTAAAAGCGAATACATGTTTGAAGCCGATTCTTGTGGCGTTCTTTCGGCAATTCACGAACAATCGGCAGATATTAATCAAGGTGTAGATAGAGCAAGTAAAGAAGAACAAGGTGCTGGAGATCAAGGAATGATGTTTGGTTACGCAACTAATGAAACGGAAAATTATATGCCTTTGGCGTTAGATTTATCGCATGCTTTATTGATTGAATTGGCAAATTTGCGTAGAGAAAATAATGAAATTAAATATTTACGTCCAGATGCAAAATCTCAAGTAACCTTAGAATATAGTGACGATAATAAACCACAACGAATTGAAGCAATTGTAATTTCTACACAACATGACGATTTTGATGTTGAGCAAGCCATGTTGGCAAAAATTAAAACTGATTTAGTTGGAATTTTAATTCCGAGAGTTAAAGCTAAATATCCTCAGTATGCTCATTTATTTAATGACCAAATTACGTATCACATTAATCCAACAGGAAAATTTGTAATCGGCGGACCACACGGCGATACTGGTTTAACTGGTAGAAAAATTATTGTAGATACTTATGGTGGTAAAGGTGCTCATGGTGGTGGTGCATTTTCTGGAAAAGATCCAAGTAAAGTTGATAGAAGTGCAGCTTATGCTACTCGTCATATTGCTAAAAACTTGGTTGCTGCTGGTTTGTGTGATGAAATTTTAGTACAAGTTTCTTACGCAATTGGTGTTGCAAAACCAACTTCTATAAATGTGGTTACCTATGGAACATCTAAAGTAAGTTTAACTGATGGAGAAATTAGTAAAAAAGTAGAAGCAATTTTTGATATGCGTCCTTATTTTATTGAGCAAAGATTGAAATTGAGAAATCCAATTTACAGTGAAACTGCTGCTTATGGACACATGGGTAGAAAACCAGAAACGGTTACCAAAACATTTTCTGCTCCAGGTGGATTAAAAAAAACAGTAACTGTGGAATTATTTACTTGGGAAAAACTTGATTTTGTTGAGCAAGTTAAATCTGCTTTTGGATTGTAAAAAATAGAATTTTGATACAAAAAAACACGTTTTTCGAAACGTGTTTTTTTTTATAAGAAATTTTAAAATTTATTCTTTAGAGAAAAGTTTAGAAACATCACCATTATCTGTTTGAATTTTCAAAATATAATTTCCAGATTTTAAATTTGAAACGTCTAATTCAGAATTATTTTTATACTCTTTTATTAGTCTTCCATAAACGTCATAAATTTGGATTTTATTTATTTCTACACCATCGGAAAACGATAAATATAATGTGTTTATTACAGGATTAGGATATAAAACAATTTTAGATTTTAATTCGTTTTGATTAACTCCAAGAGTAGTTCCGTTAATGAGAAATGGAATTTCTTGATTAAAATCTGGCGCTGTAGTTGGTGTTCCGCTATCTACTAAATTGGCAGACCAACCTAGAACATCGCTTGGAAAAGTTGAAGCTACTACATTTATTTTAGCATTTGCACCAACTACTCCACGACTTCCTACAATGGTAACTGGTGGAAAAAATACCTGAATATCTGTTGTTGCATGTGCCTGAAATTCTACCCAATACGTTCCTGCAGGCAAACTTGCATTAATTGTAGCTTTAAATTTCCACATTCTTCTGGTTGAATTGGTAACTTGTCCTGGTGATGGATATAAAGAATTACCAATTCTATAAACAAATGCATTACCACTGTTAGCAACATCAAGTGCATTAATTGTCATGTTTCCTGCAATTGGAGTTGCTCCTGCTGTTGAAGGATTTACATTAAATAGTTGAATTTTTAATTGATCTATAGGAATTGTTGTTCCTGTATAATCTGCAACATAACCAAAAAAATCGAAACTGGTAACTTCCCAAGTTTGTCCTGTTGGAACAATAAAATTATCTGCAAGCCGATAACTTGTTGTTCCGCTGGAATAAAAATAGGCAGGAAAACCAGCAGTTGCATTGGATTGTGTTGTGTTTCCTGTAACGTTTTGCATTTCGCTCCAAGTATAACCTGCTGGAGCGTTTACGCCACTTTTAGAAACTGATCCTGTAGAAAATGTTCCGTTAGAATAGAGTTGAGAGTAACAATTATAGGAAATTAGAACTAATAAAATAAGAACATTTTTCTTTAAGTAAATTATTTTCATAGGAGTAAAGTTGGTTATTATACTCCAAAAATAATGTTAATTTTGAAATTAGTAACCAATTTATAAAAATATTTTTAAATTGTTCTTTGTGACCTCGGTAGGATTCGAACCTACAACCGTCAGAGCCGAAATCTGATATTCTATCCAGTTGAACTACGAAGCCAGTTTATAATTTACAAAATACGAGGTTAGAAGTACGAAGTTATTGCTCGAACCTCGTATTTTGTAATTTGAATTTTTAAACCAAAAGTTTCTTTACGATTGTAGAAATTATTTTTCCTTCGGTTTGTGCGCCAATTTGTGCCGATGCTAATCCCATTACTTTTCCCATTGATGCTATTCCTGATGCTCCAGTTTCTGCTATAATTTTGGCAACTACTGCTTCTACTTCGGCTTCGCTTAGTTGTGCTGGAAGAAATTTTTCTATTACTGCTATTTGCGCCAATTCTGGTTCGGCAAGGTCTAAACGGTTTTGTGTTGTAAAAATTGTTGCGCTGTCTTTTCGCATTTTTACTAATTTTTGTAAAATTTTAATTTCATCAGCTTCGGTTATTTCTTCTTTGCTTCCTGTTGCTGTTTGTGCTAATAAAATTTCTGATTTAATGGCGCGCAATGCTTCTAGTGCTACTGTGTCTTTAGCTCGCATTGCGGTTTTCATTTCGTCCATTATTTGTGTTGATAAACTCATATTGATTTTTGATTTTAAATATTAGATTTTTAAATTTTATAAGTTAGATGTTAAAAATTTGAATTTTGTGTAAATAGTATTTCATTTAGCCCTGATTGAAATGGAAATCCTTTTTTAATTGCCATGGGTTAAAACCCAAGGCAATTGAAAAAGATTGCAATGGAAAGCAGGAAAATGGTTTGCTAAAATGCCCAAGCCATTTGCTTCTAAAGCTTTGCAAATTTAGTCAATTTTAAATTGTTTTATACTTATGATATTAAAAAAATAACCCGAAAATTCTATTGAACTTTCGGGCTAATTTTATTATATTTATACTTGAATTAATCTACATTATCGTGTAGAAATGAATTGTTGGAACGCAACTGAACATCGTCGTTACTGTCTGTTCCTAAAGACATTCTTGAATTATTGTTAGCCGTTTGGTTGCTGGTTAAATCTATTCCTAAACGCTTGTATGCTGGCTCTTTTTCTAGTTCGTCTACACGCGATGGATTGTTGTGAAACTTGTAATTAAATTCTTTTAGCTTGCGTCTTCTTTCGTCGGCACGAAGTTTTAAAGTGTCTTCTATTGTCATTTCTACTGGCGAAATATCTTCTAGATGTGTGGCGTAGGTTGGCGATTTTAGCTCTTCTACTTTCATAGTAATATTCATTTCTTCGGCAATTGGTTCTTCTACGATTGCTGTTGGTTTAGAATGCAACAAATCGTTCTCAATTTCCATATATTCTTCAAGTGAATACTTGATTACTCCGTTTTCGTTTAACTCTGTTACTGGAACAAATTCTACGTGTTCGTTTACTTGTATATCGCGAGTTTCTTCTGATAAATTAAAAAATATTTTGTTTTCTTCTGTTTTAACTTCTGATACTATTGGCAAATCAAAAGTAAAGAGTGAATTTTGAATTTCTTCTTTTACAACTTGAGGTTCGATTACTTTTATTTCGTTTACAACTGGTGTTGTAAATTGAAAATCGATGTCTTTTATTGGTGAAACAATTTCGAATGTAACGTCTAGATTACGAATAAATTGGTTCATTGCAATTAATTCGTTTTCGTTTACCGATGAAATTATTGGCGTTTGAACTTCGTCTTCTATTAATTCAAAAACAATTTTTTCTGTATTATTATTTTCTGAAACGTCTGACTTTGCTTGAAAAACATCTACTGCTTTTTGAGTTAAATCGCGAACCAATTTTTGCTCATCGTGAAGTGTATGAATAATTTTTTTAGGTTCGGTATTTACAATTTCATTTTGCTGTTCTACGTTAAAACCAGTTGCAATAATGGTGACTGCAATGGCATCTCCATGCGCTTCATCTTCTCCAACTCCCATAATAATATTGGCGTTGTGTCCTGCTTCTGCTTGAATGTGATCGTTAATTTCTCCTATTTCGTCGATAGTAATTTCGTTAGTTCCAGAAACGATAAGCAACAATACGTTTTTGGCTCCAGCAATTTTATTATCATTTAATAAAGGTGAATCTAATGCAGAAACAATGGCATCTTTAGCTCTGTTTTCTCCACTTGCAAATGCAGAACCCATAATTGCAGTTCCGCTATTTGCCAATACCGTTTTGGCATCTTTTAAATCGATGTTTTGAGTATAGTGGTGCGTAATAACTTCTGCAATTCCGCGAGATGCAGTTGCTAAAACTTCGTCAGCTTTAGAAAATCCTGCTTTAAAACCTAAGTTTCCGTATACTTCTCTTAACTTATTATTATTGATAACAATAAGCGAATCTACTTGTTTTCTCAGTTTTTCAACTCCTAACAAAGCTTGCTCTATACGCACTTTTCCTTCAAACTGAAAAGGAATTGTTACGATACCTACAGTCAAGATATCTCTTTCTCTTGCCAATTGCGCAATTACTGGCGCAGCACCTGTACCAGTTCCTCCACCCATTCCTGCAGTGATGAATATCATTTTGGTGTTGGTGTCGAGCATTTTTTCGATATCCTCGATGCTTTCAATAG
>JAYVKR010000023.1:0-3136 GCA_043768185.1 Flavobacterium sp. | reverse complement strand
GAACCTTATCGTTTTGAATTTTTAATTGCTTAATTTTAATTTGACTTTCAGTATTTTTGAATTTGGCTTCTAATCTATATATTTCATTTTTGGAGTTTTTCACCAATATAGTAAGACTATCTTTAATTTTTTCATTATAATCACTTAATGAATCAATTTCTTGCGAAAGCAATTGATTACAAATCAAAACAAATAATAAAATTATACTCTTTTTCATTATTTTAAATTAAGTTCCAAAAGTAACTAAAAGATAGGATAAATGATTATCCTAAAATCACAATTACCTGATATCAGGTAGCAAACTATACTTTTTTATAAGTATTTGATGCTATATATAATAGCAATAATTTTGTTTAATAAATATATTAGACAATGGTTTGTGCTTCTTAACTTAAGTCAACAATAAAAAAATAAAAAAAAATGAATTTTGTTTAAAAAATTGCTATTCAAAAACCATTAAAAAACTATGAAAACAAGAACTCCTTACACGTTGCTTTTTCTGTTTATCATTTACTCCTGCAGTAATGATAAAAATTTACCATATGTTGAATCCATTACCGATTTAACATTAAATAACTTAGTTGTACTAAATTCAAATATTCCTCAAGATTTCTATAACGATTTAACTTTTACCAATGAAAATATAGGGTATGCCATTTCTAGATTAGGAAAAATAGTTAAAACAACTGATGCTGGCTCAACTTGGACTTCATTAAACTCAACGGTTAATTTCTATTTGAAGAAAATACAATTTGTTAATGCAAATATTGGATATGTAATTGGCGGAGACAATACAGGAAGCTATCTTCTAAAAACCATAAATTCAGGACAGTCTTGGAGTGTAATTAACTTAAATAGTATCGAAAAAGGTTTTCCAACTGGAATGTATTTCAAAAATGAAAATGAAGGCTACATCACAGGAAACAATTTATTTATAAAAACTATCGATGGTGGTGAAAATTGGTCAAATGTTTTACAAAGACAATCAAATGATAACTTTATTGATGTCAAATTCAAGGATAACAATTATGGGATTGCCACTACAAATACAAATAATAATTATTACAAAACAACAAATAGTGGTGCAAGCTGGCAATCAATTGAGCTACTTAACCAAAATAATTTAACTCAAATTTATTTTAGTTCTGGTAAAACATTTATTAAAAATGGGAATCAATTAGTTGATATTGAAGGAGGTAGTTCAATTACGTTACCAAATCCTGTTAGTAAAGTACAATTTTTGAATGCTACAAAATGTATTGGTATTGGTCAACATTATGAGAATGGTTTTTTTCCTTATGGTGATATTTTATTGACAAATAATAACTGGACAACTTTTCTACAAAAAAGCTATCAATTTTCTAGTGAAGCAGGCGATTTTACTGCTATTGCTAAAATGAATAACCATAAAACAATGATATTAGGAACTGGGCAGTTATATACAAAAGTCATTACACTTACTTATTAAGCAAATCATTAATAATATGAACAAACTAATCTGTCTAATTTTGATGCAAGCCGTTGCTTTTTGCAGCTTGGCACAAACCACAATTCTCCCAGGTGATTCATCAATCAATAAATCTTTATTGAAATCAAGTAAGACTATTATGGACTATTCTAGTTCTCAAAATGGATCAGCTTTAAGTTTGGTAGGAAATTACAAAATAGAAGTAGCTTACAGTGCTCAAACACTAGATGTTAAAACTACTCTTTCTTTTAAAAATAAGAATACTCCTTGGACAGACCATTTTGTGACGGATGCCTCACGTTTCAAACCAATTAGTTTAACATCACACAGAAGTAATAGAATCCTTAACTTGAATTTTGGTAATGAAATAACTGGTTCACTTCAAGACCATAATCGAGGAACAAAAACCACAATAAAAGAAAAATCAAAAGGTTCTTATTTCGATAAGTCTATTTATCCATTCATAATTCCTGCACTACCTTTAAAAGAAGGTTACAAAGCAACTATTCCAGTATTTGATTATGAAGCATTAGATAGCAATAAAAAATATTCTAATGTACTTATAACAGGTGTCTATTCAGTTACATATAGTTCTAATTTTACAGGCACGCACAAAGTTTGGCGAGTAGAAGTTTTTGAAGAAAGCACACTACAAACTTTCCAATATTTCATTGATCAAAAAACAGGTAAATTTTGGAAACTTTTTTTTAGAACTACTGAGGGAATTATTATAGAATTAAAGAATAACGAGAGTGACTTTAATCCATTAAAAAGTAAGTTTGATAAAGAAGCAACGCTGAAATTAATAACGCAAGGAAAGTCAATTATAAAAGGACAAGCATTTGCTAAAGACAATAAAAATGGAGGCGCATTGCAAGGAATGGCAGTACTTAATGTGAATAAAAAACAAGTTGCAGCACAAGGAACAAAAATTGTTCTAACGCCTTATACCGCTTATTTTAAAGAATGGAATAAAACAAATGATGCCAATTATAAAAAAATTATTCCACCATTACCATTACCCGAAGGCGCTGAGGAATGTTTTATAGAAACCACAGTTTTTGATGATCAAGGGCATTTTGAATTCAAAAATCTAATGCCTGGGGAATATTTACTAACAACAGTTTTTGAGTACGAACATTCAGCGACATCAACATCAGTAGTTGGTTATACAGATTATTATACAAATGGCATTTACCAAGGTTCTAATGAAATTACCAATTCTCGAAACTTTATTGCAGATGCTAGAGCAAAAATAAAAAAAGTAGTGACTGTCAAAAATGATGGAGAAGTGGTAGAAATTAAATTAAAGAAAACACTTTAAAAAGAGTATCATCAAAATGTACTACTTGTGCTTAACTATATAATAATTGAAATCCTATAAATGACAATCTATGAACGAATTAAAAAAATATTTGACTATCAACAGCATTTTTTCAGCTATAACTGGTTTAGCAATGTTAATCTTTTATGCACATTTAAATAAGTTTTTTAATCTAAACAATGATTATGTTTTTCCTTTAATTGGTTCAAATTTACTCATATTTTCAATATTTGTTTGGTATGTTTCTAACAAACAATTGACAAATAAATTGTTGGTGTCAATAATTACAATTTTTGACTGGCTTTGGGTTTTTGGCAGTTTTACTATTGTACTATTCAATCTAT
>JAYVKR010000022.1:0-31779 GCA_043768185.1 Flavobacterium sp. | reverse complement strand
TCAAACTCTATTTACTCTTTTCTGAAATTAAAAATAATTGAATAAAAAAATAAAATAAAAAAAACCGTCTCAAATTTTGTTATGAGACGGCTTCTTTTTATGCTATTTAGTTTCTAACGTTTTTCGTTCTTTTATCAACTTTTTTAATTGCTTTCCGTATAAAGATTTTGAAACGCTTGGCGTCATTGATTTGTCAATTGTATCAAGGTATTTTAAATTAATATCATAAATTTCTGCAATAGCTAAATACGGTGCAATTTCATAATCTGAATGATTTACAGCAAAATTTGTAGTGTAAAGATATTTTCGTTTTACAATAGCATCTTGTTTTAAATTTAAAGATTCAATAATGTTATTATTTTTAGATTTTAAAGCATCAAATTTTTTCTTTACAATTTCTAAATCTTGATCTACAAATCTAGAAACAACACTTCTATATTCAGTATACAATTCGTGATTTTTAGATCCAGTAATTTTGGCATCTGATGTAAAAAAATCTAATGATGTTTCAATTTTAATTTTTCCTGGTTCAGCAAAAAATGGTAAATTATTATCTACAGAATTGGTTACACCTCTATCAATAAATAAATACAACATTTCTGGAGAATCAATATTTAACTCGCTAATAAAATTAGAATCGCCATTAATTTTTATGGTATCTAGAGCAACAAGTAAAGTATCTTTTATTTTTTGAATGTATAAAGTTCCTTTTTTAAATCCTTTTATAGTTCCAGAAATCTCTAAATTTTTATCTGATTTTTTTTCGGTACAAGAACTAAATAGTACAATAGTTAATAGAGCAATTGTTATTTTTTGCATTACAAATTGGGTTAAATTATTTTTTGGCAAAATAATAAAAAAATCCCCAATTTAAAGCATAAATTGAGGATTTTAAAATGGATAGATTCAAGTTTATCCTTTTAGCCAAGCTTGATTAAGCTTTATTTTACTTTCGTCAAATACTTGGTATGCATCAATATCTATATAAGTTAGCATTAGTTTACCACTTAAAATTTGTTCTTTATTGTTTCTTTTTATTTTTAAATTTATAACATCATTTTGTTTTAAATTTTGAACCGTTGTCATCATTTCATAAATTGTACTTAAATTATAATCTACCTCATTTAGTGCTAAAATTGTATCATCTGCTTTTAAACCTATAGATTTTAAGAAACTTCCAAGTTCTACATCGTTCTTAACTTTAATTTCTTTGGTAATAGAATTTCCAGTAATAACAGGGTTTTTACCATCTAAAAATGGATTTAAAGATTTTTTAATTTTTCCTTTACTAACACCAACTTTTGCAAAATAAGTTTCATAAGGAATTGGTGTACTTCCAGAAACATAAGTCGTTAAAAAAGTACCAACTTCTGGATAAGTTAACTCTGTAATTTTAGCAAAAAGTTCGTCATCATTAAAGGGTTTTTGTGATCCATATAAGTTAGTTAATTTTTGCATTAAGTCTAAAATTCCTCTTTCTCCATTGCTTTTTTCTCTAATTTCAATATCAATACACATGGCAATTAATGCTCCTTTTTCATACACATTTAGGTATTGATCTTTGTATGGTTTTTTCAAAACATTAGCACTCATTTCTGTAAAAGGCATTGTATCATTCAAATCTTTGGCGTTTTCAACTTTTTTAAGCATTCTTTTATAAAAAGCTTGCTCGTCTATTAAACCTTGATTTACCTGAAATAAATTGGCAAAATACTCTGTTACACCTTCGTACATCCATAAATGTTGAGACATTTTAGGTGTGTTAAAATCAAAATAATGAATCTCGTTAGAATGAACACTTAAAGGTGTAACAATATGAAAAAACTCGTGTGAAACTACATCAATTATTTGCTTTCCTAGAGAACTTGTAGACATCATTTCTGGAAAAACAACTGTTGTTGAGGTGTTGTGTTCTAAGGCACCAAAACCTTTAGCATCTTTCTTTTTCAAGTCTGATAAATACAATAAAACAGTATATTTTTTATTAGAATTTATTGTTCCCAAAAATTTCTTTTGAGCTCGCATCATTTTTTCTAAATCGGCAGAAAGTGATTTTGCAGTATGTTTATCATTAGGCGAATACACACTAAAAAGTATGTCCATTCCATCTACATTAAAAGTAATAAAATCGGGTTTAGAATACATTATTGGATTGTCTACCAAATCATTATATCTAGAAACTACAAATAAATCATTGGTTGTACTTGCATCAGAATCTAACAAAGAAGTTGCACCAAATAACGTTTCTGGATGAGAAATATTCACCTTATAAGTAATGTCTTTTAAATCTGTAAAATAGCCAACAAATCCGTGATTGTTCAGCATAAAATTTTTACCTTCTAGAATATTTATTCCTGCTGGCGAAAAAATATCTTCTTTACCAAAACCTCCACCTTTTTCTGTATCATAAGTATCGTTAACCAAATAGGTAATTTTACTTAAAGATTTTGCATTTTTTATTAACCAAGAATTGTCACTACTTTTTGTAATTTCTAATGTATTTCCTTTTATGTCAAATGCTTTAATATCTTCTACTAATTGACCATAATCATCTTCAGAATACGTTCCTGGAATTATTTTTGGCAAATTATAAATGGCATCTTCAGTAGTAAATTTTGGAGTAATAATAGTTACTTCTACTTTATCGTCTTTTACCGTATTTAAGTTAATTGTTACATTAAATTCTTTAGTATTTGCTGTAATTCCTACATTTGCTGTTGGTTTACAACTAAACAATAACGTTGCAATAAATAAACCAAAAATAATTTTTTTCATAATATTTTATATTTCTTATAAGTATAGAAATTGATAAATTTGTTACTAATAATTCAAACTATTTTACCTGAACTTTTAAAAAAGTTAGAATTTCTTTCAATGCAATTGGAGAAAAAGTTTGTTCGTTTTTTTCATATTCACTTACAGATCCAGTTGTAGTTTCTTGAAATAAATGATTCAAATTCGGAATTTCAGTAATAGTAATCTGCTTGTTTTTTCCTTTAATTAATGAGTTTTTTATAATTTCTAAATTCTCTCTAGACGGAACTTGTAAATCTTTAGAACCATTAATTGCCAATACAGGACATTTTACTTTTTGTAAAGCCACACTTGGATCTAGTTTTATAAAATACTTTGTCCAAATAGTGGTGTATTGATTTAATGCAAATTCAATATATTGTTCTTTAGTCATTCCTTCTGGTAAATTGTCTTGCGGATTTTCTTTTAAAAGTGTAGTAGTATCATTTTTAAGTTTTTCGTCATCCGAAGATTTAATAATTAAATTAAAAATTTTAGTATTCAAATCTTTATTTTTTTTAATTTCTAAATCAGTCATACCTTGAGATTTTGCTATTAATTCTTGCTGTAATAATAATAATTTATCACCACGCAAACCAGTGCCAGCAAGAAGAACTATAAAATTTATATTTTTATTTCTGCTAGCAACCATTGGTGCAATTACACCACCTTCACTGTGACCAATTAATCCAATTTTCTTTTTATTTATTTCTTTTCTGGTTAGTAAATAAGTAACTGCAGCTTCTGTATCATAAGAAAAATCTAATGTTGTTGCAGTTGCGTAATTTCCTTTAGAAGAAGCAATTCCTCTATCGTCATAACGTAAAACTGCAAATCCGTTTTTGGTTAAATAATCAGAAATTACTAAAAAAGGTTTGTGACCAAGAATTTCTTCATCTCTATTTTGACCTCCACTTCCAGAAATTAAAACTACCACAGGAAATTTTCCTTCTTTACTAGGTAAAGTTAGTGTTCCTGCAAGTGTAATTCCATCTTTTTTATTTTCAAATGTTACCTCTTCACTATAGTAAGGATAAGGTTTTACTGGTTCTTGAGGTCTTTTTAAAACTACTTCTTCAGATGCTGTTTTAGAAAAATCTAACTTCATTTTTTGACCATTTTGAGTAAAAAAACCAATTATTTTAGCTTCATTATTTATAATTCCTTCGTACTGAATTTTTCCAGCAGGAATTTCAAATTTTAAAACATTATTTTCAAATGTAGTTGTTGGCACCGGAATATTAAATGCCTTTTGTTTAGGACTATCCATTGTAGAGATAAATCCTTTTTCTGTTTTAGAAATATTTATTTCAATGGGTAAATTATTTCCGGGTATGTTTAAAGTACCATACCATTTTCCTGCAATTTCTTGACTAAAAGTTACTGTTGAAATTAAAATAAGTAGTAATAGAGTATTTTTTTTCATTGGTTATAGTTTTAAAATAGAAATTGATTCTGCTGGATTTTTAACTTCAATATACAATTTATTGTAAATATTATTTCTTAATTCTACAATAATGGTATTTTTATTTTTCATTACATCCCAAAAGTTTCTTTTACCTTTCCAAGAAAAAGTTCCTGCTGTAATTATTCCTGGAATTTGTGTACCAATTCTAAAACCTTTCCATTTTTTTAGTTCAGATGTGTCTTGATAAGCATTTACAACATCTTTTTTAGAAATAATAATTTGCGATTTTAAAGACCATATTTGATGCCAAGGTGAAATTTTAAAAATAAATTTATCGTCAGATTTTACTATTGTTACCATTTCATTAAATGTTTTAAAGATGGTAATTATACGATTGAAAAAAGTATTTGTTACAATTTAATCAAAAAAAAACTCTTGCAGAACAAGAGTTAAATTTCAATCAAATTTATTTTTTATATAATATTTTCCTTCAAGATCTTCGTCAAATTCGTCTACTTTAGTGGCTTTTGGCTTTGGTTTACTTGCCATTGCTTTCTTTTTCCAAACGTCAAATTTGTCTGCCGTTAGTTTTCGTTTCATAATCTCAAGAACTTCTTGTTCACTTAGATTGAAGTCTTTTTTAATAATCTCAAACGGATTTCTTTCTTCTAGAGCCAACGTAATTATGCGTTCTCTTTCTTCGTAACTTAACTCGGTATTCTTACTCTTTCTCATTTATTTAAACAATAATTGTCTATTAATGTTGTGATTAATAATTTAATTCAATATTAATAAAAAAAATAATTACTTTTTAAAATCTTGCAACTTTTTTTTAAATTATTTAATAATTCTAAAGGTTAGGTTAATTCGCGGTCCAATTTCTTTGGCAGTTTTTGCAATTTGATGCTTCCAAAAATGTTGCGTTTCGCCTTTCATTAGCAACAAACTTCCGTGTTCTAACTCAATTTTTAATTTTTGATCTTTATCGGTATTGTGTTTTAAATAAAATGGTCTTGAAACACCAAAACTTACAGAGGCAATTACAGGATTTCGCCCTAATTCTTTTTCGTTATCTGCGTGCCAACCATTAGAATCTTTACCATTTCTATATAAATTTAGTAAAACTGTAGTAAATTTTTCATTACTCACAGCTTCAATTTCTTCTTTAATGTGAGTTAAAAGTGCGTTCCAAGAATGGGGTTGCATTATAATATTAGAGTACGAATATTGCTTTCCTTCATTGCCATAAAGCGCTGTCAATCTTGGTTGAGGATAGGTTTTTCCATATACAGTAATGTCATCTTGTTGCCAAGGAATTTCAGATTTTAATTTTTCAAATAATTCGTTAGACTTTTCTAAATTGAAAAAATTAGGATAATATTCAATTATCGCATTTGGTAAATCGAAGGATATTTTTTCTGATGGAAATAATGAATTCATAGAATCAAAAATAAAAAAAAACGATGACAATTAAGTCATCGTTCTCAATTTATTAACCAAAATAAATTTAAACACCTTTTTTGCAAAAAATGTTCGCGATAAAAATCAATTATATATATTGATTTTAATATTTTTAAAGTTCATTATTAATTGTTAACAAACCACATCAACTTTATACTAAAAATAATATGATGTAAAATTAACAATTTCATTTTATAGTAAATTTAATTTACAATAGAATTTATTGATAATGTTATTATATTGTAATTAATACTACAACATTAATACAAAAATAAATAAAATTTTTAACAAATTTTACATTTGTAGAAAAATAACTACACTAATTTCCTTAAATTTTTAATTTACTGAATTTAATGTTCATAATTACAATTGCAATTAGTATTAAAATTATACCAATCCATTGCCATAAAACAACAGTTTCATTAAGAATTATAAATGCCATTACTACTGATACTGGTAATTCTAAAGCTGAAACAATGCTACCTAGACCAATGCCAGTAATAGGAAAACCTGCGTTCATTAATAATGGTGGAATTATTGTGCCGAAAAGCGCTAGAAAAATTCCCCATTTTAAAAATATTTCAAAATTGTATGGAGTTGTTTGAGTAAATAATCCAAAAGTAAAAACAATTATTGCGCCACCAAGAAGCATATATAAACTTCGTTGTGCAGATGATATTTCTGTCGCAATTCTATTGGCAGTAAACATTGTAGTTGTAAATGATGCTGCAGCTAAAATTCCCCAAAAAACTCCTTTAAAATCAATTATATTTTGATTATTGACAAGATTTGTAGCCAAAACAGTTCCTATTAAAACAATTATTACAGAAATAATTTTTTGTGTAGATGGCGCTTTTTTATCTAAAATCCATTCTAGCAAAACGCCCATCCAAACAGTTTGCATTAATAAAACTATGGCAATAGAAACATCGATATATTTTACACATAAATAGTAAAAAACACTTGTCATACCTAGAGAAGTTCCTGCAAGCATTAATTGAAAAATATTTTTACTTGTAGCTTTTTCTACAACTTGATTACTTCTAGATTTTTGAAAAGCATTTACAATAAGAATTCCTATTATTCCTAATATAAATTGCGATGAGGTAACTTCTGCAGTTGTAAAACCTTCTTTATAGGCCAATTTTACAAATGTAGCCAGCATACCGTAACTAGAAGCTCCAAGTCCTACTAAAAAAACTCCTTTTATTATGTTGTTTTTTATCATTTTTTATTTTTAAAAAGCCGACAAAGGTAGTTTATTGTTTGTGGTTTAAGGTTTATTGTTTATAGTTTTTTTAAATTATAAAGTTAATTAGGTAATTTAATTTTTAAATAAAATAAAATTATTTTTTTTTAGTTATAGTAAAAACAATTTAATTATTAATTCACAGATATGAAATTTTATACTTTTCTTTTATTCTTATGTTTTATATGTTGCAATAATTCTAAAATTGATACAATTGATAAAAATTATTCTTCTCAAAATACCGAAGCATTATCTTATTGTAAAGAAAATAGTTTTAATGAAACGTATTATTTTTTGTTAGATTTAAGTATTCATCCAGGAAAAAATAGGTTTTTTATTTATGATTTTAAGCAAAAGAAAATCATTGATAAAAATTTAGTTACACACGGAAGTTGCGATATAATTGAAGAAAATCCTGATAAGTGGGAAAAAGCAAAATTTAGTAATACCAAAGACAGTCATTGCTCTATGAAAGGTAAATATAAAATAGGAAAACGCGATTACAGTTCATGGGGAATAAATGTTAAATACTGGCTTCACGGTTTGGAAAAAACCAATAAAAATGCGGTTGATAGAGTAGTAGTTTTACATTCTTGGGATGCCGTTTCTAACGAAGAAATTGCTCCAAAAGTCTCACCTTTAAGTTGGGGTTGTCCTGCAGTTTCTAACGATTTTATGAAAATTCTTGACGCAAAACTCAAACTAACTAAGAAACCTGTTTTATTGTGGATAATTGATTAATGTTTAGATTTCTTCTCTTTTTTTTCGTCAACCAAATCACTTAAATGTACACGCAATGCAGTTACTGAAATGCTAATTTCCCAAAAAGAAATTCCAAGTGAAACTAGTAACGAAAGCATACTTAAACCAAATATATAAATGCCAACTTGTTGTTGTTCTAGAAACAATATTAGCATTGCAAACACTGATAAAAACAAACTTAAAACTCCAAAAAGTTGCATATATCGTATGAGTGAAAGTCGTAAATTGAGATTTTTTATTTGAAATAAAATATTATTGTTATGATCTTCATCATAATTTTTCTTTAAACTTCTAATAATTTGTGCAATGGTTAAAAACCTATTGGTATAAGCCAAAAGTATTAACGATGTTGCCGAAAATAATAAAGCTGGTGTTGCTATTTCTAGTGTCATTTTTGTGTCATTTTAGCATAAACTGTAACATTCTTACAATTGCTACGTCATACTACAAAAATATTCATTTTATGAAGAAGTTTACCTTGTTTTTAGTTTTAATTTCATTTGTATTTGCACAAGCACAAGATAAATTAAAAGATTCTGTAAAATTGGATGAAGTTGTAATTAAAACTCAAAAAAAAGCCATTGAGCAAAAACCAGACAGAACTATTTTTAATATTGCAGATCAACCCAATTTAAATGCTGGAACTTTAATGGAAACTATGAAGCAACTTCCAGGTTTAATATCTTCAGACGTTGCTGGAATGATGTATCAAGGAAAATTATTGGAAGTTTTTTTAGACGGTAGACCATTAAATATTAATAATAACGAACTCAATTCTTTTCTTGAAGGAATGCCAGCCAATTCTGTAGAAAGAATTGAAGTAATTACACAACCTGGAGCAGAATTTCCTGCAACTGCTGGTGGCGCAATTTTAAATATTATTACCAATAAAAATGCTAAAAAATACTTGAGTGCAACATACACAACTAGTAATGCATTTAATTCGTATGATAAAATTCGTTTTAGAACGTACAACAGTCTTTTACTAAACGCAAGAAATAACTATTTTGGATGGCAATTAAATTTGGGTCAAAATTATAGAGAAAACGCACTTTGGAACGAATTTTCAAGAACAGATACTGGTGTTTTTTTATCAAATACTAAAACAGATAAAATCAATCGTTCTCAATTTTTAAAAGGAGGAGTAACTTTTGATATTAAAAAAGACAGATTATTATTAAATTATGATGTTTTTACAAGTAATGGCGACAGCGAAATAGAAGGTTTTGGTGAAGGATTTACAACATCTGATAAAACTAAAAACCGTTCTACAAGGCAAGAAGCAACTGCAACTTATCAAAAACGATTTAACGATAAAGATAAAAAATTAGATGTTGTTTTAAATTTTAATAATAATAAAAATGACTTTAATTTATTTGCAAAACTTCAAAATAATACTACTTTAAACAATCTTTCTAATCAAGATTTTTATAGTGCTAAAGTAGATTATTCTCAAAATTTTAAAATTTTAAAAGATGGTGGAAAAGTAAGTTTTGGTGCATTGTATGACAAACTTATTTTTGATGCTAAAAGTTTTGGAAATTTAAATCTTCAATACGATAGAATTACAACTGCAGGATATTTAGAATTTCAAGCAAAATACAATCAATTTGATTTTATATTAGGTTCTAGAGCAGAGAATTACGAAATTGGTGGAAAAACAAATTCTTCTAATTTAATTCCGTTTAATCAATTTCGATTTTTTCCAAATGCGACTGTACAATATAATGTTAGCAATCAAATTTTCTTGAATATGAATTACAACAAGAAAATTACATTGCCTTCAACATCGGCATTAAATCCAAACAATACAACGTATCAAAATCAGAATGTTAATACTGTAGGAAATCCAAATTTGCAACCTACAATTTTTGATAATTTCGAAGTAAAAATTAGTGCTTTTGATTATGCTTATCTTGGTTATAATTTAAGTTCGGCTAAAAATCAAGTTATACAAGAGTTGAGTGTAAATAATAATAATCAGGTTTTAAATACAAATTTAAATTTATCAGAAATAAAAATTCATAATTTTAATATTGCAATTCCGTTACCTTATATGTTGTTTACCAAAGGATTAAAAGAGACTATGAAGTTTGATTTTAATCCAGATAAAATTAATTTTTTATACATTTATACTGGTTATCAATACCATCAAATTCTCAATTTAGATACCAAAGGATTTTGGAGTATTAATTTAATGTCACAAATTTTATTGCCAAAAAACATTAAATTTGTAACCGAATTTGGAATAAATACTGCTGGTGGAAATTACTTTTATTTTATTGCCAACAAGCCATTTGGTAATTATATTGATGTTACTTTTAGTAAAAAATTCTTAAAAGATCAACTTACAGTTACATTGTATGCAGATGATGTTTTAAATATGAATAGAAGTTCGTTTCGTCCTGTAAATGCACCATTAATAGCATATAATAAAAATGATACTAGAAAATTTGGGTTAACATTAAACTATAAATTACCTACCAAAAATAAATTGGCTAAAGAAGATCCTAATTCATTAATAAAAGATAAAAACGAAACCGGAACTACAATTGGTAATTAATCTTAATAAAAAATCCTACTTACACAAAATGCAAGCAGGAAGAAAAATAATTTTATAACTCTACTAAAAATTAAATTATTTTTTAACCAAAATTTTTAAATTTTATCAATTTTTAAGGAATAGTTTATTTGATATTAATCCAAAAAACAAAGTAGTTCTAAACAATGCATATTTTAATAAAACATTATTTTCTTTTATTAAATTATACTCTGCAAGAATATTTTGATAAGTGGTTAATTTTTGTTTTTTTAAACAATTTAACAAGGCGCAGTCATAGTAAATAGAAGATAATCCTATTTCTTTTTCTAATTTAACTTTTGCATTAATTTCTATTGTATCCATTTTATTTGTAAAAATGTAAATGTTATTTAATAACCATTACAAATGAATGCACAATAAAAATAGGTAGCAATAAAATGTGAAGTATGAATGGTTTTTTGTGAAGTATGAATTATTTTTTATAGAAAATCTCAGAAATTTTATGTTTATGAGATTTTGAAATAGGAATAATATTTTCGTCTATAAGTAAATTATTTATATTGATAGCAGTAACTTTATTAATGTTTACCGCATAGCGTAAGTGCGTTTGAACTAAAATATCTTTATTAGGTAAATTATCTAAAAAACTACTTAATTTATCTCTAATAGTGTATTTTTTATTTTTTAAATGTAGGTCTAAATAATTTCCATCAGAGATAACATAATAAATGCTATTTAAATTTAGTTTAATTTTTAAAGAGCTTTCTTCAATTATTATATAAACTTCTTCGTGCTGTGGCGTTTTATCGTCATTTATTGCATTGGTATATGCTTTTAATGCAATAGTTATGGTAGTAATTAACGTTGGTTTATTGTAAGGTTTCATTAAATAGCCATTTGGGTTGAGCGTACTTAATTTATTTATGGTATTTTCATCTCCATACGCAGTTAAAAAAACAATAGCCATACTTAGTGATTCTCTTATTTTTTGTGCCAACCATATTCCGTCGTTTTTTCCGGCTAGGTTTATGTCTAGCAATGCCAAATCTATTTCTAAATGTTGCATTTCTTCCCAAGCTTTATCTGCATTGGCTGCACTTCCTACAATTTCATAATTACTTTCTTCTAGTAAATCTATTAATGCAGCACGAGATATTGCCATGTCTTCTACAACATATATTTTAAATTTTTTCATGTGTAGTAAATTCTAATGATGCGTTAAAACCGTTTTTATTTGTTAATTCTATAGTGCCATTTATTTCATCAGACAACATTTTTAATAGTCGTAAGCCCATTGTTTTAGATATTTTTTCTTCAAAATCTTTGGGTAAACCTTCTCCAGAATCTTGATAAATAAACACTAATTTGTTTTCCAATTTATTAGTTAAGTTAATAGAAATGGTGCCAATATTATTTTTAAAAGCATATTTATTACTGTTAGTCATTAATTCGCTAACCATTAATCCAAGCGGAATTGCTTTGTTAATTGGCAACTCAATACCATCAGCATTAATTTCTATTGTAATTTTTTTATCGTAAAAACTTTGCAAAATTTGATTGGATAATTTCTTTAAATAATCATTCATTGGTACAACTTCTATCTTGTCTTGTTGGTATAACATTTCGTGTACTAATGACATACTGTTTATGTAACGTTGCGAATCGTTTAATAAATCTGACATTTCAGGGCTTTTAACTTTTTTAGATTGCAGTTGTAACAATCCTATTATAACTTGTAAATTATTTTTTACTCTATGATGTAATTCTTTAAGAAGAATTTCTTTTTCTGTTAAGGAAATGACTAAAGTGTCTTTTTGAGATTTAATAGTGTTTTTATCTTTTATAGATTTAAAATATAAAAATAAGATTATAGATAATAAGATACTAGTTACTGCCAGTCCTATTAAAAGAATTCTAGAAGCTTTTTCTTTAGATTTTATATCTATTTTAGCATTGGTTAATTCTTTTTCCTTTTCGTCGTTATTGTATTTTGCTTGCGCCAAAATATTTTCTCTACCAAACTGTACAAGCGCTAAAGAATCGGTAGTGTTTCTTGATGATTCAAACAATTTAGAAGATAAATCTATATTTCCATTATACAATTCAATTTTTGCTTTTGTATTTAGATAATCAATTTTAGTATCTGAAGCCGCAAGTATTAAATTAGAATTTTTAGTACTGTCTAAATATTTTTTTGCAACTTCAACTTTATTAATTCTAAAATATAATTTGGCTAAATTTAAATAACCATCTGTTAAATTATTTTTTTCTCCAGCAATTTTAGTTTTTTGAACTAGGTTATTATAAGCAATAATTGCTTTTAAGTACTTTCCATTTTTAATATCAATTTTGGCAATATTGGTATTAATTATAGCTTTAAAAAATATATTATATCCTTTTTCTTTTCGTTTAGATTCTATATTAATAATGCTATTTATTTCGCTTAATGCCAAATTAAAATATTCTAATGCTTTAGGATAATTTTTTAATCTTAAATAACACAACCCAATATTGTTACTCATGCTAGAAACAAATAATTCTTCTCCTTTTGTATTTTTATAATATTGTTTTCTAATTAAAAAACTTTTTATAGACAACAAATAATTTTTGTTATTGTAATACGCTAATGCCAAATCATACTCAATATTAGCCAATTCGTTTTCAGTTTTATTTACATAACTGTACTTTTTTCTTAAAGGTATTATTTTAATTATTTCACTATAAGCTTCTAGATTTCTATAACAAGCATTAAGACAAATTAAAACACCATAAATTTCGTTAGGTGATAATTCGTTTTCATATTTTAATAATTCATTTCCAATTTCTAACGATTCTACAAATTTTTTATTATTGTAGGCCAATCCAAAGTAAAAGTATTTTAAATTTAATTGAGTATTTAAATTTTCGTTTTTTTCTGCCCAAAGAATTAATTTTTTTAAAGGATTTAATAGTTCAACAGAATTAGGTGAATATTTAGGATTTAATTTTAAATTATCATTGAATAATTTAATCTTGGTTTCTGCCAAATCAAAATCTGACTTACTTAAAATTTCCTTAGGAAAAGAGGTGATTATTTTATCTTGAACATTAAAATTTTGATTATTAACAGTAGTATTATTTTGTCCATAAATTGGATTAATAATTAGTATAATAAGAAAAACTTTTATTAAAATGTTCATTCGTTAAAATTTTTAAAATGTAAATTTAGTTAAATTTTATTTAGTATAAATTTATAAAAAAAACCTGCAATTTATTCCAAAGTTTTGGAACTTGCAGGTTTTAAATTAAATAGATAGTATAGTTACAAAATATAGTCAGTGTTTATAAAATTAGATTCTTTATTATTAAGCAAAGCTTGTAAAATTTCATTGTTATATTCATTGTCTTTAGAAGCAACAAAAGTTCTAATTGAAAAAGAGCGCAAGGCATCAAACACACTTAAAGTTCCCACAGCCGAATCTTTTCTACCAGTAAACGGATAAATATCTGGACCACGTTGGCAAGAACTATTTAAGTTTACTCTAGTTACTAAATTTACAAGTGTATCAATTAATGGCGCAATAGTTTTTATATTTTTACCAAATAAACTCACTTGCTGACCATAATTAGATTCTGCCATATCGTCTAGTGGTTCTTGTATATTTTTAAAAGTTAAAATAGGAACTATTGGACCAAATTGCTCTTCATAATACACTTTCATTTTTTTATTTATTGGATATAAAACCGCAGGATAAATATAATTTTCTACTCGTTTACCACCTTTTTTATTAATTATTTTTGCACCATTTGCAATGGCATCATCAATTAAATCTTGTAAATATTCGGGTTTATCTTTTTCTGGTAATGGTGTTAAAAATACATTTTCATCCCACGGATTTCCATAAATTAATTCGTCTACTTTGGCACAAAAACGCTTATTAAATTCGTCTGCAATAGATTCGTGAACATATAAAATTTTAAGTGCTGTACATCGTTGACCGTTAAAAGACAAACTACCAGAAATACATTCTTGAATGGCCAAATCTAAATCGGCATCTTCTAGAATTATAGCAGGATTTTTAGCTTCAAGACCTAATATTAATCGCAATCTATTTTTATTTGGGCTTTGATCTTGCAACGCAACAGCAGCTTTACTGTTTCCAATTAAAGCTAAAACTGCAATTTTACCCGATTTCATTATTGGTGTTGCAACCTCACGACCACGACCGTAAACAATATTTATTACACCTTTAGGAAAACTTTTTTGAAAAGCATCTAATAACGGAGAAAGTAATAAAACGCCCAATTTTGCTGGTTTAAAAACTACTGTATTTCCCATAATTATAGCTGGAATTAGTAGTGTAAATGTCTCATTTAACGGATAATTATATGGTCCAAGACATAAAACTACACCAACTGGACCACGACGAACCATAGCATTTATACCTTGATTTTTGGTGAACTTTGCCGAGTTTCTATCTAGTACTTTATATTCTTCTATGGTATCATTTATGTAATCTACAGTTCTGTCAAATTCTTTTTGTGAATCTGCTAGCGATTTTCCTATTTCCCACATTAACAATTTCACCACTTCGTCTCGAGTTTTTTTCATCTCAACAACAAATTTTTGCATGCATTTTATTCTGTCAATAACTTTCATTGTTGGCCACGAACCTTGACCATTATTGTAAGCTAAAACAGAAGATTCTAATGCTTCTAGCGCTTCTTTTTCTCCCATTACAGGAGTTGAACCTAACAGTGTTGGCTCATATTTTTCTGTAGATGAAATGGTAGAATAAATAGATGTAGTTTCTCCAACCCATTTTTTTAATTCACCATTTATTAAATAAGTTTCTTGGTTAAGCGGAAATTTTATTTGAAATTTTTCTGGTATTGTCAATTTATATTTTATTAAAATTAATTTACTAAACTTTGTATGTAGGCAAGAAACCTAGATATAATTCCAGGTTTTTCAGATTTTTCGTTGTCTAGTTTTTTAGCACTTTCAAAAGCTTTAAATGTTGATATAAAAAAAGTTATAAAACAAAGTATAACAACAATATTGAGTATAATTATGTCTATATTTTCCATTTATTTTTTTAATTTAAGGTTAAAGAAAATTAATAATCCAACGATTGTTGGAGGCCATAAACCAATAAAAATTGCACGTTTCCAATCATTTAGAACTACATAGTAATATTCTGAAATAAATATTAATACTATTACAACTATTAAGGTAAATAATTCTGATTTTTTAAATTTGTCAAACATAATATTCGATTTAATTTTAGATTTAATTTTTGTAAATATACATAAAAATTGTTTTGTTTAACATTTTGTTGATAATATTAAACAAAAAAACCTGCAAGTTTTCACAAGCAGGTTTTTAAAGGGTTTATGTATTTAATTATTCGATAACATTTATAAGAATTGTTTTACCAGGTAAAATAACATCTGTTAATTTAACTTTTACATTAGTAAAAATATAAGTATCTCCATTTTCAGCTAATGGAATAAGCTTAGATTTTATTGTTTCATTAATTGTTTCAAGTGATAAGATTTTATACTTATCTATTCTAATAATTGTAATACTTTCAATTTTAATATTCCAATCATTACAAACGGAATTAGTAAATATAAAAGGTCTAATCTGTAAAAGCGGTCTTTTGAAAACTGTTGAAGAAATTGAGTCTCCATCATTTATAAATTCACCACTAAAACTCAAATCAGCAAGTGGTAGTTCTTTATTTCTAAAAAGGATTTCCTTATTTTCGCCTTTAAATTTCACGATAATTGTTGAGTGATTTTTTTCTCCAGTGGTAACTATATATAAACCTTCTTTTTCAGTTTTAACTATTTTACCCTCATCAATTGAAATATCTATTATTTTTTTATTTGACTTTATATTAAGGTAATTAGGTAAATATTTTTGAAGTATTTTTTCATCATTATTTGTGTAGCATTCCAAAGTAGTTTGAGAGAAACTAAAATTAAAAAAAAATAGGAATAGGAAGATTAATATTTTCATATATAAAAATTTAGAATGTTAAATTTACAATATTTGGATGAAACAAAAAAACCTGCAAGTTTAAATTTGCAGGTTTCTTAAAAAATCTATTTTAAAAATTTTACGATTTCAGACTTCCATCTTCCATCTACAAACTTCCATCTTATTTAATCAACTCAAAACTTCTTTTAACAAAGGCAGTTAAATCTTCTCCTTTTAATAATCCTTGTGAAATTTTAGCCAAATCTAACGCTTGTTTTACCAAATGTTCTTGAGTAGATTTGTCAGTTGTATTTAAAATTGTGGTAGCCAAATCAGAATTAGAGTTTACAACTAAATTGTACATTTCTGGCATATTTCCCATTCCAAACATTCCGCCACCACCAGATTGACTCATTTCTTTCATTCTACGCATAAATTCTGGTTGCGTAATTATGAATGGTGAAGCATTGCTATCCATTGCTTCCAATTGCACATTATACGTTGGTTTTGGAACCAATGTTTCTAAAACTGTTTTCAATTTTTCAGATTCATCATCAGATAATTTAGAAATTTGAACTTCGTCTTTTTCTATTAATTTTTCAACTGAATCTCCATCAACTCTCACAAAAGTTAGGTTTTCATTATCGCCTTCTAATTTCTGAATTAAGTGCGAAATAATTGGCGAATCTAATAATAATACTTCATAACCTTTGTCTTTTGCAGCAGCAATATAACTGTGTTGCGCATCTTTATTAGATGCATAAAGAACAACAAGTTTACCATTTTTATCGGTTTGATTGTCTTTAATTTGTTCTTTTAATTCGTCAAGAATATAATATTTATTGTCAACCGTTGGATACAAAATAAACGAACCAGCTTTTTCATAAAACTTTGGTTCAGAAAGCATACCGTATTCTAAAACAATTTTAATATCGTTCCATTTCTTTTCAAAATCTTCTCTGTTTTCTGTAAATAATGCTTTTAATTTATCGGCAACTTTACGAGTAATGTAGTTAGAAATTTTCTTAACATTACTATCTGCTTGTAAACCAGAACGAGAAACGTTTAACGGAATATCTGGCGAATCTATTACACCTTTTAACATTCCAAGAAATTCTGGTACAATTCCTTCCACATTATCAGTTACAAATACTTGATTTTGATACATTTGTATCTTATCTTTTTGCATTTGCATATCGTTAGACATTTTAGGAAAATATAAAATTCCTGTTAAGTTAAACGGATAATCTACATTTAAATGAATATTAAATAACGGTTCTTCGAATTGCATTGGATACAATTCGTGGTAAAACGTTTTATAATCTTCATCAGTCAAATCGGCAGGTTGTTTAGTCCAAGCCGGATTGGGATTGTTGATTATATTATCAACTTCAATTTCTTCGGCAACGAAATCCTCTGCTGCATCTTCTGGTTTAGGTAATGTTTCTTTTTTTGTACCAAATTTTATTGCAATAGGCATAAACTTGTTGTACTTATTTAATAATTCTTTAATTTTATATTCTTCTAAAAAATCTAAAGAATCTTCAGCAATATGAAGAATTATTTCTGTTCCACGAGAGATTTTATCGCTTGGAACTAAAGTGAATTCTGGACTACCATCGCAAGTCCAATGTGCTGCTGGCTCGTCTTTGTATGATTTTGTAATTAATTCTACTTTCTCTGCAACCATAAAAGCCGAGTAAAATCCTAATCCAAAATGTCCAATAATTCCAGAATCTTTGGCAGAATCTTTATATTTTTCTAGAAATTCTTCTGCTCCAGAAAAAGCAACTTGATTGATGTATTTTTCTACTTCGTCACTCGTCATTCCCAAACCTTGATCTGTAATATGAAGTTTTTTTCCTTCTTTATCAATTTTTACTTCAATAATTGGATTGCCATATTCTACTTTAGCTTCGCCAATACTTGTTAAGTGTTTTAGTTTTAAAGTTGCGTCTGTTGCATTAGAAACCAATTCGCGCAGAAAAATTTCGTGATCGTTGTAAAGAAATTTTTTAATTAATGGGAAAATGTTTTCTACTGAAACATTAATTTTTCCTGATGCCATATTTTTTATTTTTATGTTATTATTTTGTTTAATTTTAACTATTCAAATAGAATACCAAAATATATTTTCTGACAAATTGACGTAGTGGGATTTCTACAAAATTTTATTTAAATTGTATAAATGTTAAATTTTTTAATCCTCTATATTTGTATTTTAGAAATTATATTAAAATCAGTAAAAACACCTAGATAAATAATTTGATTGCAGTATACTTTTGACAAATAATAACTTAAAATTTTAAAAAATGAAAAAAACCTTTTTACTATTACTTATGGCAACCTTAATTTTTGGATGTAAATCTAAATCTGCCACCAACACCAAGCTTAATAACAGAGCAGAAGTTCTTGTTAAAGGCAATTGGAACATCTCTTCTGTAACTTATCCTGGTTCAGATTATATAAAAGTGACTTCGTTTGATGTTGCTGATTCTAAATGTTTTGTGGGAAGTCAATGGAAATTTATTTCTAACAATAATAAAGGATATATGGCTTTGAACAATGCTTCATGTACAGGATTTAGTTCTCCAATTACTTGGTTTATTAACAAAGAAGGACAATTTGTAATGAAAATTATAAATGAGACTAAATCTAAAAAAGTATTAGATGGTTACGTTTTAAAAGTAGCTAATATGACAGAAACCTCTTTTCAATTAATAGACAATATTAATGTTGGAGGAAAAAATGTTGAAGTAGTTTACCAATTTGCAAGAAATTAATTTAAATAATAAATAAGATGAAAAAATATATAGTTTATAGTTTGGTTACAATTTTAAGTTTTACAATTCTTTTTAGCAGTTGTAAAGCAGTAAAAAATTCTAATAATACACAAAGAGGCGTAGGTATTGGTGCTGTTGCTGGTGGAGTTCTTGGCGCAGTTTTAGGAAATAATCTTGGTAAAGGTGGAAATGGCGCACTTGGAGCAGTTCTTGGAGGCGTTGTTGGTGGTGTTGCTGGAGGTTTAATTGGTAAAAAAATGGACAAGCAAGCTAGAGAAATTCAAACTGCTTTGCCTGGCGCACAAGTAGAAAGAGTTGGCGAAGGAATTCGTTTAGTTCTTGGAGAAAATTCTGTTCGTTTTGATACTAGTAAATCTACATTGACTGCTGCTGCAAAAGCTAATTTGGATAAAATTATTCCGGTTTTAAAAAGCTATGAAGATACTAATTTAGTTATTTATGGTTATACTGATAGTACTGGAAAAGTAGAGTACAATCAAACATTATCAGAAAATAGAGCGGCAACTGTAAAATCTTACTTGGCATCTAAAGGTTTGAGTACTGCAAGAATTACTACTACTGGTTTAGGAATTGCTGATCCAATTGCTACTAACGAAACAGCAGAAGGTAAAGCTAAAAATAGACGAGTAGAATTTGCAATTACTGCCAATGATAAAATGGTAGAAGATGCTAAAAAAGAGTCTGGAAATTAATATAATTTTAAATTTTTACAAATTTAAACGACTTTTAACGAAGTCGTTTTTTTTTGGTTTCAAATTTAATGAACGAACATTAACAAAAAATTTTGTTTAATAAGTTTTGAAAATCGTTAAACAATACTTAACTTTACATCATAAATTTAATAGTATGGAAACGGTAAAAAAAACAACTGCTAAAAAGAAATTAATAGACGAAAATTTTATATTATCTAAGTATATGGAATCGGTACTAGAAAATAGTATGGAGCCAAAAAATGTATATTTATTTTGTAAAGAATATAAAATTGTAGAATCAGAATTCTATACTTTTTATGGTTCTCTAGACGCAGTTAAGAAAGATGTTTGGACTAAATTTTTTGAAAATGCAACAACCACTATAGAAAAAGATGAAGCATTTGAAAATTATTCTGATAAAAATAAATTGTTAACATTATATTTTACATTGTTTGAAATTTTAACTTTAAACAGAAGTTATGTTCTTTTTACAATGAAAGAAAATGAAAATGGAATTAAAAATTTAAAAACCTTAAAACAGTTTATACATCACTTTAAAGAGTTTGTCGAAAACATTATAGATTCTGAAACTTCTGGTAAAAGTGAGCGCGTTTCAAGAATTACCAAACCAGTATTTGCAGAAGGAGCATGGTTACAATTTTTATTTTTATTAAAATTTTGGATGGAAGACAGTTCTAAATCATTTGAAAAAACAGATGTTTTAATAGAAAAATCTGTAAATACTGTTGTAGATTTATTAGATACAAAACCGCTGGAAAGTTTGTTCGATTTAGGAAAATTCCTTTTTAAAGAAAGTAGAAATTAATGAAAACTATTGATAGAATTCCAACAAATAAAATAGACAGAGCAAGTCAATTAGTAAAAACTGGCTTTAAAGTAGGAGGAAACTACATTGCTTATTATGGCGAAAAAATTGTAAATCCGAAATTAAATAAAGACAAATTAAACGAGAACAATGCTGAGGATATTTATGATGGACTGAAAAATTTAAAAGGTAGTGCTTTAAAAGTTGCTCAGATGTTGAGTATGGATAAAAGCATAATGCCACAACAATATGTAGACAAATTTTCATTATCGCAATTTTCGGTTCCGCCATTATCTGCACCACTTGTTAGAAAAACATTTAAAAAATATTTTGGTCAATATCCAGAAGAACTATACGATACTTTTACGCCAGATGCTATGAATGCAGCCAGTATTGGTCAAGTTCATAAAGCAACCAAAGATGGGAAAAATCTAGCTGTGAAAATCCAATATCCTGGCGTAGCAGAAAGTATAAGTTCAGATTTAACAATGGTTAAGCCATTTGCCACAAGAATGTTTAACCTTAGAGGAAAAGATTCTGAAAAATATTTTAGAGAAGTAGAAGATAAACTATTAGAAGAAACAGATTATAAATTAGAATTAAAACAAAGCGTTTCTATTTCTAATAAATGTTCAGAAATTGCCAATTTGCGTTTTCCAGAATATTATCCAGAGTTGTCATCGGACAAAATACTAACAATGCAATGGATTGATGGTGTTCACTTATCAGAATTTACAAAGGTTAATGAAGATAGAGTTAAAGGTGATAAAATTGGACAGGCAATGTGGGATTTTTATATGTTTCAAATGCATGGATTAAAAGAAGTTCATGCCGATCCTCATCCTGGAAATTTTTTAATAGATAAAGATGATAATTTAGTAGCTATAGATTTTGGTTGTATTAAAAAAGTTCCAGAAGAATTTTATGTTCCTTATTTTGAATTGGCATCGGTAGAAGTTATTGATAATCCTGCAAAGTTTAATGAAAAACTATACGAATTAGAAATTTTACGAAAAGACGATACTAAGGAAGAAGTTATTTACTTTACCAAAATGTTTCATAATTTATTGAGTTTATTTACTAAACCTTTTCATGGAACTTTCTTTGATTTTTCTGATGAAGAATTTTTTGGAAACATTGCTAAAATGGGTGAAGAATTAACTAAAGATACTCAATTAAGAAAAATGAATGGTAACAGAGGTTCTAAACATTTTCTTTACATAAATAGAACTTTTTTTGGTCTTTACAATTTATTACATGATTTAAAGGCAAGAGTAGATACAAAAACGTTTGAAAAATATTTAAAATAATAAAATAGTTAATATTGTTTTATTGGTTAGGTTGATTAGAGCAATTTTCATAGTATGAAAATTGCTCTTTTCTTTTTATAATTAGTTTGTTTTTTACTCTCTTTTAATTTGTATTCTTGAATTTTTTGGTTCAGTGTATATTTTATTTTCTTGTGGTAAATCCCATCTAATTTTTGTTCCATCCCACCATAAACTTTGTGCTTTTTCAGTAGTATTATTTTCATTATACATTACACCATCCATTTTTTTATCAAAATCTTTATTCAATAAATCGCTTGGTACACTAGGATTTTCTTGACCTATAATTTTAGTTATTGCTATCCAAGAAATCTTTACATTAGAAACTCCTTCATTATTTTCATATATCCAAAAACCATCATTGGTTATACTATCTATGTAAACTCCGTTAGATTTTCCTTGTGGAGAAGCAGTTATAATAATATCATCAACATTAGAAATTATTTGTTGAAATGATTTATCAAATGCTACAAAAACTTTTCCATTAATTAAATTAATTTTTCCATTTACGGTAACTTCTGGTTGTAATGATGTAGACATAAAACTTGCAATTTTATTTCCTTCATCATTAGGTTGAATTAAGTAGGTTAATGGTTTATTAGTATAGCCGTTTCCATCTACATATAAACTATAGGTTTCTCCTTTAGTATGAAAACCATATTGTAAACCTCTAACCCAACCACCCATAACACCACCATAAATTCCTAATCCAATATTAGTATTTACTGCATTATTATTTTGTATTGAACTTCTTCCACCAACTCCACCTGTTGTAAATGCTAAACCAAAGCCATAAACAGAAATATTTGCTAAACCACTACTATAATATCCTAAAGCACCAGATGATAATCCGTAATTATAACCAAAAACTCCACCAGTTCTTGTAGATGTACCTGCACTTCCGTAAAGTCCAAATTTATAACTTCCTGTTGACGTTGCTTCTCCATTTACTGCAGTTCCCGAATTTGCAAAACTAGTTCCAGATATTGTACCAAAATTTATACCTCTTACTCCTGATCCTGTAGCACTTGTTCCAACATATTCGCCTTGTACTGCAGCAAAACTAGTTGATCCAGAAGTTATTGAACCATAAACACCACCACCATTAAAACTAGAATAACCATTAACTGCCCAAGGAAATGTTACATTACTTACAGCATTCATCAAATCTCCTGGTAAAGCTGTGTTCAATGTACCTACAAAAAATTCTCCAAGACTACTAAATCGTCCTCTATAAATATTATTTGTTCTAAAATCTATATTTTGATTGTCGGTTGTTCCTATAAAATTTGTTCCAGCCAAAGTTGTATTTCCTCCATTGGTTAAGGCATTCCCATTTAAAGACCAACTAAAATCGCTATTATTAGCCCAAGTTACATTTCCTGTGCCGTCGGTTTTCATAATTTGTCCTACAGTTCCTCTTGATGGTGGTAAAATATAAGTATTTGCAATTGTTGTTCCTACACCAACATTTCCTAGAAAATATCCAGCGAAATTAGTAGTACCAGCTTTTAAAACATTACTGTAAACACCATAATGTGTTCCTCCAGCAACTGAACTTATTAAATTATAATCTCCATATTTTATTCCTGTTCCAGTGCCACTTAAACTATTTCTTGTTGCATAATGATCTCCAGTTCCTGAATTGGTAATATCATTATATGTTCCGTTTTGAAATCCGTTACTGTTACCAAAAATGGTATTATAAACACCATAATTAATACTAGTTCCGCCACCATTAATAATGTTATTTACTCCATAAATTCCAATACTATTTGTTGAAGTAATTGTAGACCTTACACCTACTTTTATACCAGTTCCATTTCCAGATAATGTATTTAAAAGTCCAAAATGATCACCTGTTCCTGTTCCATTCAAACTATTTTGAACTCCATAATGATTTCCATTTCCAGAGTTGGTAAAACTATTAAATAGGCTAGTTTGAGTAGAAGTTCCAGTTCCAGACAATAACGAACTAAAACCTGTGCTTACACCAGTTCCATTATTAGTAATATCTACAGAATTTCCAATTCTTGTACCTGTTAAAGTTGCATTATTTAAAAAAATAGCATTTCCCCAATGATTTCCGCCTCCAGAATTAGATATAGAAGTGTAGTTTCCAAATTGATTTCCAGTTCCAGTTCCAGTTAATGAATTATAGTTGGCATAATGAATGCCAGTTCCACTTCCTGTTAAACTATTTTTTAAACCAAAACTTACATCATTAGTTGTGCCACCAACTGTATTAGAAATTCCAGATTTATCAATACTATTTGTTGTAGCGTTATTAAAATCATTATTAACTCCAATATCATAAATAGAATTTGTTATTTCTAACGGAAAATTGGCTGTATTTTTTCCGATAGCAGTATTTCCTAAATGAAACATATTATCGGTAATATCATTTGGAGCAGTTGTAGTTCCTACTTCATACCAATCTTTATCTCCATTGGCTGTAGAAGAAATTCCTATCCAAGTTAAAGTTGGAAAATCCCAATAATAAAATCCTTTTTGAAAGGTAGCAGATAAATTAGAAGTAAGATAAACTAACATTCCTTGTTGTGCAATTGTAGGTACAGCTGTTAAATTATCAACTTTTGGTATTAAAATTCCATCATCAATTGCTGGAGAAGTTGAATTGCTTGATCTAATATCTAATTGCGCATCTGGAATTGTAGTGCCAATTCCAACTTGTGCTAAACTAATTTTAAACGATAAAATTAATAATAATATAAAGTAGTTTTTAGTTTTCATAAATTAGATAGATTAAAATTACCATTAAATTTAGATTAATTTTAGTAAGTATCTACTTATTTTCGTCATAATGTCATTTTTAATCGATTAAATACATAAATTTTTAAATATCATCAATTTAGGAAACACTATAATTTTATTATTTTAAGTTTACTACTTTTGTAATATGCTTCAAATTTCAAATATTGAATTTTCTTACTTAAAAGAGAAAACTATTTTTAAAACAAATTTCAATTTAGAAAAAGGTAAAAATTTGGCATTAATTGGAGAAAGTGGTTGCGGAAAAAGTACGTTATTAAAATTAATTTATGGATTATTCGATTTAGATAAAGGAACAATTTTTTGGAATAATATTGAAGTTCTTGGACCAAAATATAATTTAATTCCAGTAATGGATTTTATAAAATATTTATCACAAGATTTTGATTTAATGCCTTTTATAACTGTTGCAGAAAATGTTGGAAAACATTTATCTAATGTAGATTTTAATAAAAAACAAAACCGAATAGTAGAGTTACTCAAGGTTGTAGAAATGTTAGATTATGCTAATGTAAAAGCTAAAAATTTAAGTGGTGGACAAATGCAAAGAGTAGCAATTGCAAGAGTTTTGGCAGAAGAACCAGAATTATTATTACTTGATGAACCTTTTAGTCATATAGATAATTTTAGAAAAAATTCTCTAAGAAGAAAATTATATGAATATTTTAAATTAAAAACCATAACAACTATTATTGCAACTCATGACAGCACAGATGTTTTATCATTTGCCGATGAGGTTTTGGTAATGAAAAATGGAAAAGTTATTGAAAAAGGAACTCCAAAAGATATTTATAATTCTCCAAAATCAGTTTATGTTGCTTCACTTTTTGGCGATGTAAATGTAATTTCTTCAAATTATTTTGATGGTACTAAAGACCAAATTCTGTTTTTATTTTCACATCAATTAAAAGTTGTAAAAAAATCTAATTTAAAAGTTATAGTATTTAAATCATATTTTAAAGGATCTCATTATTTAATTGAATGTAAGTATGAAAAAGGGACTTTATTTTTTGATAATCTTACAAATTTGTTAATAAATCAAGAAGTTTATTTAAGTAATTATTAATCGTATAGTTTGTGTTTTTAATTAATTATATTTTATTTTTGTAAAAAATTAATTATGAAAAAGTTTTATATTTTAATATTGTTAATTTCTTCATTTTCAAATGCTCAACTTTCTTGGTCGCCAATTACAACAATTCCTACTGATGTAAACGGACAACGATTTGACGATATATTTTTTTTAAATGAAAATTTAGGTTGGGCAATTAAAGGATCTTATTCGGCACTTTTTAAAACTACTGATGGTGGCGAGACTTGGACTCAGCAAATTGCAAATGGTGGTTTGGGTGGATTTTTATATTTTAGAAATGTAGAATTTATTGATGAAAATATAGGATTTATAGGAACTTTAAGTGGATCATTTTTTAAATCTATTGATGGTGGAACAACTTGGAATGCTGTAACTACAATTACTCCAAATCCTCCAGCAATTTGCGGACTTGATGCTGTTGGAAGTTCTACAATTTACGGTTGTGGAGCTTGGTTTGGTCCAGGATTTATTATTAAATCAACAGACAGTGGAACAACTTGGGAATACATTTCTATGAGCGCGTATGCAACTAAGTTGGTAGAAGTTTTATTTTTAGATGAAAATATAGGTTTTGCATCTGGTAGCAACGCAACTGGAGCAGTAATTTTAAAAACTACAGATGGAGGAACAACTTGGACTACATTATATAACGGTACAATTGCTGGTGAATATGTTTGGAAACTTCAAGTACTGCCAAACTCTGGAAATGCTGTAATTTTTGGTTCGGTAGAATCTGTTGCTCCAAATCCTGGTAGAATGATAAAAAGTGTAGATGGCGGAACTAATTGGATATCTAAAAATGTACCAGATGTAGATGTTCAAGCCATTGGTTTTGTAACCGAAAATCACGGTTGGATTGGCGGACATCATACTGGTTTTTTTGAAACTTTTGATGGAGGCAACACTTGGACTAACACTACAGTTGGAAGTAATTTAAACAGAATTTTATTTATTAATAATGAATTGGGATATGCTTGTGGAACTACAGTTTATAAAATGACTAATAATTTGTCAACTGCTACTTTTCAAGAGCAAGCAAGAGTTCCTTTAAAAGTTAGCGTTGCTCCAAATCCTATAAAAGATAAACTAAATGTATCTATTGATTTTATTGGTAGTGATAATTTAATTTTAGGATTGTATTCTTCAACTGGACAGTTATTATCAGAACTTAAAAAAGATTTAATTTCATCGCCACAAACTAAAAATTACACCTTTGATTTTCCTTATTCTAGTGGAATTTACATTTTAAATTTACATACAAATACTGGTAGACAATCCATCAAAATTGTAAAGTAGAATAAATTGTACAATATTTATTTGTTAAAGTAGAAAAATATACATAATTTTAAATCCAATTTACTTAACAAATAAAAAATACAATTATGGGAAAATTTGTAATTTCAACTAGAAAAAATGGCGAATTTCAATTCAATTTAAAGGCAGGAAACGGTCAAACCATCTTGGGAAGCGAAGGTTATAAAACTAAAGCAGCTTGCGAAAACGGAATAGAATCTGTTAGAAAAAACTCGCAAGACGAAACTAGATTTGACAAACTAGAAGCTAAAAGTGGTCAACCTTATTTTAATTTAAAAGCAGGAAACGGACAAGTAATTGGAAACAGTGAAATGTACGAAAGTGTAGCTTCAAGAGATAACGGAATTGCATCTGTAATGAAAAATGCACCAGATGCAACTGTAGAAGAAGTAGAGTAATTTTGCTTTAAATTTTTAAAACCAATTTAATTTTTTAAGTTGGTTTTTTTTATGCTTAAAATTAATAATAACTATCAATTGTTAAATAGTCGTATTAAAAATAGCATCAGTTTTAAAAGATTACTAAATTTGTATAACTAATTTTATCAAAACTTTAAAATATGTATCATTCTAAAATAGCTGGTCTTGGATATTACGTTCCAGAAAATATTGTAACCAATAGTGATTTATCCAAAATTATGGATACCAACGACGAATGGATTCAAGAACGTACCGGAATTAAAGAACGTCGCCACATTATTAGAGGAGAAGATACAACTACAACAATGGGAGTAAAAGCTGCCAAAATTGCAATTGAAAGATCTGGAATTGCTAATGAAGAAATAGATTTTGTTGTTTTTGCAACATTAAGTCCAGATTATTATTTTCCTGGTCCAGGAGTTTTGGTACAAAGAGATTTAGGTTTGCGAACTGTTGGAGCATTAGATGTTAGAAACCAATGTTCTGGATTTATTTATGCATTATCAGTTGCAGATCAATACATTAAAACCGGAATGTATAAAAACATTTTAGTAATTGGTAGTGAAGTACATTCTACAGGATTGGATATGACTGATAGAGGAAGAGGAGTTTCTGTAATTTTTGGCGATGGTGCAGGCGCAGCAGTTGTAAGTAGAGAAGAAGATTTAACTAAAGGAATTTTATCTACACATTTACACAGTGAAGGTTTGCATGCAGAAGAGTTAATTGTAAAAGCACCAGGAATGGGAAGTCGTTGGATAACAGATATTATTGCAGATAATGATCCAAACGACGAAAGTTATTTTCCTTACATGAACGGACAATTTGTTTTTAAAAATGCTGTGGTTCGTTTTAGTGAAGTAATTATGGAAGGTTTGGCTGCCAATAATCTAGAAGTTTCCGATATTGATATGCTAGTTCCACACCAAGCTAATCTTAGAATTTCGCAATTTATTCAACAAAAATTTAAACTTTCAGACGATCAAGTTTTTAATAATATTCAAAAATACGGAAACACTACTGCAGCTTCAATTCCAATTGCGTTAACCGAAGCTTGGGAATTAGGAAAAATAAAATCTGGAGATACTGTTGTCCTTGCCGCTTTTGGTAGCGGATTTACTTGGGCAAGTGCTATTATTAAATGGTAATATTTTTATTATTGGTATTTGTATGCCCAATATTTTTAATTTATTTAATTAATTTATTGTTTTTTAATCAAAATGAAGTTTCAAACAAATATTTAAGTTGGATAATTCTTATAGTTGTAAGTTCTGTACTTATTTTTGGATTATTTAAAATTGATTATGGTGTAGAAGGTGTAATTTTAAGAGGAATTATTGGTTTAACATTTTATGTAGCTTTTACTGTTGGAGTATTCAAGTATTATTCATTTGATAAAATAATTAGAAACCAAATTAGATTAAAATTTATAATTACATTAATAATATTATTAATTATTGGATTTAGTTTTTGCTCTTCTGAAGGAATGTTTTAAATTAATTTTTAAAATCAAAATAAAAGATAGGTCGGATTTATCAAATCAACGATAGTTCGGAATTGCATTCAATGTCCATAATAATGATTAAAATAACTTAATTACTACCAACACTAATAGATTTTGGAGTTAAAGGAACAATTACCTATCTTTACGATGCAACAGGAAGAAAAGTAAAAAAAGTGGTACAAGAAAATGAGACAAATTCCCAACCAGCTACAACCACAATAACAGATTACCTAAACGGTTTTCAATATAAAAATAATGTATTGCAATATTTTCCAACTAGTGAAGGTTATGTAAATTTTGTTTTAGATCCAGTAATTGAAGACAAAGGAAAATACAGTTACGTTTACAATTACACAGACCATTTGGGTAACATTAGATTAAGTTATGCTAAAAACCCAGTTGGCAGTGTACTAATCATAGTAGAAGAAAACCATTATTATCCATTTGGATTAAAACATAGAGGTTACAATACTGGCAAACAAATCTTCGATATTGAAATAGCAGAATTAAAACTAAAACCTGCACCACCATATTTTAGAAATGGGAATAATTATAAGTATAATGGCAAGGAATTGCAAGAGGAGTTAGGGCTTAACTGGTATGATTTTGGTGCAAGATTATACATGCCAGATATTATAAGAACAACAACTATTGATCCACTTTCTGAAATGTTTTATGATTTATCACCACAATCATTTTTAAATAATAATCCGTTATCTTTTATTGATCCAACTGGAATGTCTTCAGACGATTGGAAAACAAATGCAAACGGAGTTATGGTTTATGATAAAGATCTTACAGAAGCGAATGCGTCAACTAGACTTGGCAAAGATGAAACGTATATAGGTAAATCGGCGTATCAGGAAAATAGTAACAATACAACAACTTTATATAGAGAAAATGGTACAATAGATGTTGCTGTAAATTTAGATAAAGTTAAAATTGATGGTAAACCTGTAGAAAGTTCTGTCGACATTAACAAGGTAAATAAAGTTGCTGATGGTGTTGGATTATCAATGGATACCAAGGAGCTTATTGTTGGTATGGCAGATGGTGGTGAAATGTCATCAGCAGCTAAAAATATGATGAAAGTTACCAAAGTAATTGGTTCTGTTGCTGGGGTTGTATCAGCAGCAACTTCTATTTCTGGAGCTATAGACAATCCTACACCAGGAAACATCACAAAAGCAGTAATAAATTCGGCACTCGTATTTGCTGGACCAGTTGCTGGTTTTGTAGTAGGTATAATGGACGCAACTGGTGCTTCGGATTCAATTTATAATAAAATTGATGAACTCGTTGGACAGTAAAATAAAATAAAAATGAAATATATTATTTATCTATTTTTTCGCTATTATGACAAAGGAACAACTAAAGATATAGCTTTCATAAAATCTTTATTATGCTTTATATTTGTAATATTTATTAATATTATTTCTTTAATGTTATTCATTGTACCAACTTTTTTGCAATCGTTTCATTTTGCATCAAGAAGGCAATCTTACTTATTCTTTATTTGTCTTTTCGGTATTGTATATTTTATTTTAAATAAATTTGTTTTAGAGGAAGAGATAAAATCAATTTTACCAAGTAAAAATGTTAATATGCACGGATGGTTGTTATTTTTTTATATTATTTCATCAATAATAATTATGGCTTTAGCATTAATTACTTTAAGACATGACTAATAGACGTAATGTTTCCAGCTCTACGAAGTATAAAAAAACCGAGATAGCGCATTCTATGATAAAAAACCACATTTAAAAGTGTGGTTTTTACACCAACAGATCTTTTTTCTTTTAAAATAAACTACGACGAGGTACTTAACGATTCTGGTGGTGAGGTAAAACCACTATACAACGGCAACATTTCAGAAACCTTTTGGCGTACTTCTAGCGATAATTTAACCAGAACCTATGGTTATAAATACGACAATTTAAACCGATTATTAAATTCATATTATCAAAAACCTGCGCACAATATTACAGACAGTTACAATAAAAATTTAACTTACGATAAAAACGGAAATATAATGAATTTGTTTCGTAACGGAAATTTAGAAGCCAACAACCAAGTATTAAATATTGACAATTTAACCTATACTTATGAAGACAACAGCAACAAACTAACAACAGTTTTCGATGCCACCAACAACCCAAATGGTTTTAAAGACGATGCCACAGGCAATGACGACCCAACAATTGACTATTATTATGATGATAATGGCAACATGATTAGAGACCAAAACAAAGGCATAGGAATTATATACTATAACCACTTAAACCTACCAACACTAATAGATTTTGGAGTTAAAGGAACAATTACCTATCTTTACGATGCAACAGGCAGAAAAGTAAAAAAAGTGGTAAACGAAACCCAAATTAATACAACAACTGTAACAGATTACCTAAACGGTTTTCAGTATAAAAAAATGTATTGCAATATTTTCCAACAAGTGAAGGATATGTAAATTTTGTTATAGATCCAGTTATTGAAGACAAAGGAAAATACAGTTACGTTTACAATTACACAGACCATTTGGGAAACATAAGATTAAGTTATGCTAAAAACCCAGTTGGCAATGTAATAACAATAGTAGAAGAAAGCCATTATTACCCATTTGGATTAAAACACAGAGGTTACAACACAGGTAAACAAATTTTTGAAATTGAAATAGCAGAATTAAAACTAAAACCTGCACCACCATATTTTAGAAATGGAAATAATTATAAGTATAATGGAAAAGAGCTTCAAGAAGAGTTGGGGTTGAATGTATATGATTATGGAGCGAGGTTTTACGATCCAGCTGCACCAAGATTTTGG
>JAYVKR010000021.1:0-4680 GCA_043768185.1 Flavobacterium sp. | reverse complement strand
ATCTTCAACAATTAAATTCTGACCAAATTTTGTAGGTAATGCCAATGCTTTTGCACCATCAAGAACTACATATTCTGCTGTTATTAATAATTTACCGTTGCTGTAGAATTCTTTTTTCATTTATACTGAACTTGTATACACTGAATTTATTTCAGGGTTTCAGTATCTTATAATACTAAAACTATTTACTTTGTATTACTTAATAACAAATTATTAATCTTTTTTGTTACTATATCGCACTGAGTTTGTCTAAGTTTTATATCCTTAAATTTTCAATAAATTCAACAACTGCCGAATGTGAAATCGCATTATTTTCAAAATAATTTTTAATTAATTTACGTTCTTCATCAGTAGTTTTAAACTGATTTAAAATGTTATTAATGTGCATTTTCATATGTCCTTCTTGAATTCCGGTTGTAGTTAAAGAACGCAAAGCAGCAAAATTTTGAGCCAATCCAGTTACAGCAACCAATTGCATTAATTCATGTGAAGATGGTTTTCCTAAAATCTCTAATGCCATTTTTACCATTGGATGCAACGAAGTTAAACCACCAACAGTTCCCAAAGCCAACGGAATTTCTAGCCAATAAGTAAAAACATCATTTTCAATTTTTGCATGAGATAAACTAGAATACGTACCATTTCTTGATGCATAAGCGTGAACTCCAGCTTCTACAGCTCGAAAATCATTTCCTGTAGCAAGAACTACAGCATCTACACCATTCATTATTCCTTTGTTATGAGTTACAGCTCGAAAAGGTTCAACCTCTGCAATGCGAATGGCTTGAATAAATTTCTCAGCAAATTCTTTGGGATTAGAAATATTTTTATCTACTAATTCTTCAACTTTGCACGAAACTTCTGCTCTAACTAAACAATTAGGAACATAATTAGACAAAATGCTCATTACAACTTCAATGTTTTTTTCATCTTCATTAAAATCTGAAAATTGTAATGCTTCTTCTTTTAAAGTCTTTGCAAATTGCTCTAAACATGAATTTATAAAATTTGCTCCCATACTATCTTTAGTTTCAAATGTAGCGTGCAGTTGATAGTAATTTTCTAATTCTTTTGTTTTATTTTTAAGTTGAATATCTAAAATTCCGCCACCACGTTTTTGCATATTTTTAGTAATGCTTTCGGTAGAAGAAATGAATTTATTTTTGGTTTTAGTAAAAAATTGTTCTAGTTTTTCTGAATTTCCTTTGTAAATAAAATGTACTTGTCCAATTTTTTCAGAATTTAAAACGGTAGTTTTAAATCCGCCACGAGTACTCCAATATTTTGCCGATTTAGATGCTGCAGCAACCACAGAACTTTCTTCAATTACCATCGGAATTGAAAAATAAGTTCCGTTTACAAGAAAATTTGGAGCAATTCCCATTGGTAAATAGAAATTGGTAATTGTGTTTTCTATAAATTCGTCGTGTAATTTTTGAAGCTTTTCATCAGAATTCCAATAGTTTTTAATGGTTGAAATAGCTTCATTTGGATTGGAAAAATATTCCTTTGCAATCCAATTTATTTTTTCTTCTTTAGATAATTTTGAAAATCCGACAATGGCGTTGTTCATTAAATGCTCTTTAATAATTGTTTTTACTTTTAATAATTCCAATGATTAAAACTAAATCACCTTCGATATCAATTTTATAAGTTATTGTATATCCTTTAAAAACATAATCTCTAATCAAATTATCGTCAGCATAATAGATTTTTTAAAACTATAAGGAAATTTCAAATCTTTTTTAATTGAAATAATTAAATTTTTTTTTAAATTTTCTTGACGCAATAGGTTTGTCTTTTGCAATAAAAAATATAATTTCATTTAATAAAAAATAAAAATCCTCTATAAATTTAATCTTCATTCTTGGATATTGTTTTTTCAAGCATTGCATCTAGTTCTTCAATATCATAAAATTTACTTTCACCTAAAATGATTTTATCTAAAGACAGTTGTAATCTCTTTTTATGTTCAATGAAAATATTATTTTCATTTTCTTTTAAAGATTCTTCAACAATTTTTAATTCATTTTTAGAAAAAGAATTTAAAAATTCAAATAATTTTTCTTTAATATTTGGTTGAAATTCTATATGTAAGTTTTCCATAATAAAAGATTTTAAACAAAATTAGTGATTTAAAAAAGAGTTAAAGAATTTTTTTAAATTTTTTATTCAATATTAAGGTTTACTACTTAATTTGAAATGGAATAGTGCATTTAACATAAAAATATGTCATTATTTCCAATTTTTTCACTAAAATTGAACTCGTTTATAATTAATCAAAAAAATGAAATCAATTAAACTTTTAACATTACTATTTTTAGTAAGTATTTCGGTAGTTGCACAGCAAAAAATTACTGTTGAAGAAATTTATTCTGGAGCTTTTAGAACCAAAGGAATGGACGAATTGCAGGCAATGAAAAAAACCAATCAGTACACTATTTTAAATGATGATAGAGCATCTAAAAGTCAACAAATAGATTTGTACGATTATGCAACTCTCAAAAAAGTCGCTACTTTAATAGATACTAAAAGTTTCCCAGCATTGTCAGATGGAATAGATAGTTACACTTTTTCGTCTGATGAAAAACTTATTTTAATTGCTAATAATACCAATCCAATTTTTCGCCATTCGTTTACTGCCGATTATTATCTTTATAATTCAACAACAAAAGAATTATCTAAATTGTTTGAACAAGTTCAAGAACCAACACTTTCTCCAGATGGATTAAAAGTAGCTTTTGCTAAAGCAAATGATTTATTTGTTTATGATATTGCATCGAAACAAACAATGCAAATTACTTCTGACGGAAAGAAAAATGCAATAATAAACGGAATTACAGATTGGGTTTATGAAGAAGAATTTGCATTTGTAAAAGCATTTGATTGGAGTGCCGATTCTAAAAAAATTGCATTTATACGTTTTGACGAAACTGAAGTGCCAGAATTTACAATGAATATTTATAAAAAAGAATTGTATCCAACGGTAGAAACTTTTAAATATCCAAAAGCTGGTGAAAAAAATGCTACAGTTTCGCTACATATATATGATGTTAATGCAAAATCTAAAAAAGACATCAATCTTGGCAATTATCAAGATTTTTATATTGCAAGGATGAAATTTACAAATGATGTCAATATTGTATGTGCTCAAGTTTTAAACCGTCATCAAGACAATTTAGATTTACTATTTGTTGATGCAACAACTGGAATTGCTAAAATTGTAATGAACGAAAAAGACAAAGCGTATGTTGATGTAACTGATAATTTAACGTTTTTAAAAGATAATAGTTTTATTTGGACATCAGAAAAAGATGGTTTTAATCATATATATTTATTTGATAAAAATGGAAAATTAAAAAATCAAGTTACCAATGGCAATTGGGAAGTAACATCCTATTATGGTTTTGACGAAAAAAATAAAACTATTTATTATCAATCGGTAGAAAACGGATCAACCATTCGAGATGTTTATAAAATTTCGCTTGACGGAAAAAAGAAAGTAAAATTATCGCAACAAGTAGGTACAAATTCTGCAACTTTCAGTCCAAATTTTGATTATTTTATCAATACTTTTTCTAACGCAACTGTTCCAACAAATTACACTTTGAATAATTCTAAAGATGGAAAACAAGTACAATCTATTGTTAACAATGATGCATTATCAGAAAAATTAAAAAAATATAACCTTCCAAACAAAGAGTTTTTTGAACTTACTACAGAAAAAGGAAATAAATTAAATGCTTGGATTATTAAGCCAAAAGATTTTGATGCAACCAAGAAATATCCAGTTTTTATGTATCAATATTCTGGTCCAGGATCGCAAGAAGTGGCTAACAATTGGTTAGATACCAACGATATGTGGTTTATGATGTTGTCTCAAAATGGATATATTATTGCTTGTGTTGATGGTCGTGGAACTGGATTTAAAGGTGCAGCTTTTAAGAAAATTACTCAAAAAGAATTAGGAAAATATGAAGTTGAAGACCAAATTGATGCTGCCAAAATAATAGGAAATTATTCTTATGTAGATAAAACTAGAATTGGTATATTTGGCTGGTCGTATGGAGGATTTATGGCAAGTAATTGTATTTTAAAAGGTGCCGATGTTTTTAAAACTGCCATTGCTGTTGCGCCAGTTACCAATTGGAGATTTTATGACAGTATTTATACCGAAAGATACATGCAAACGCCACAGGAAAATGCTAATGGATATGACAGTAATTCGCCAATAAATTTTACCGATAAATTAAAAGGAAATTATCTATTAATTCACGGAACATTAGATGATAATGTACATGTTCAAAATTCTATGCAAATGATTGAAGCGTTGGTACAATCTAACAAACAATTTGATTGGGCAATGTATCCAGATAAAAATCACGGAATTTATGGCGGAAAAACCAGAATTCAATTGTACAATAAAATGACAAATTTTATAAAAGAGAAGTTATAGGAATGTAAATAGTTTCGATTCAAAATAAAATTCATGAGATAAACGGAATTAAAGTTATGCTAGATTTTGATTTAGCAGAACTTTATGAAGTAGAAACTCGAGTTTTAAATCAAGCGATAAAAAGAAATATTGATAGTTTTCCTGAAGATTTTATGTTCAGATTGACAAAAGAGGAATGGGAGGAACTGTCGTCATCGTCTGCATTTACGTTGATGTCATCACAA
>JAYVKR010000020.1:0-6508 GCA_043768185.1 Flavobacterium sp. | reverse complement strand
TCGCCTTCAATCATAAATTTTACATTGCAAGGCAAAGAATTACTTTGAATCATATATTCAAAAGCTTTTACGTGCATATACATTTGACCTTTATCGTCGCAAGAACCTCGAGCAAAAATGGCTCCTTCTGGATGAATTTCGGTAGTTTTTATTACAGGTTCAAATGGTGGTGAAGTCCAAAGTTCTAGTGGATCTGGCGGTTGCACATCATAATGTCCGTAAACCAAAACCGTTGGAAGATTTTTATCGATTGTATGTTCTCCATAAACTATTGGGTAACCTGCAGTTTCGCAAATTTCGACAAAATTACAACCAGCTTTTTCAAGACTTTCTTTTACTACTGCTGAAGTTTTAATTACGTCTTTTTCATAAGCTTTGTCTGCACTTACTGATGGAATTTTAAGTAATTCGATTAATTCGTTGATGAAACGTTCTTTATTTTCTTGAACGTATTGTTTTATAGTGTCCATTTTAAATATATAAATGATAATGTCAAATATACGAATTCAAAAATCAATAACAATTGCAATTTCAAAAATCAATTTCAATAAAAAATCAATTTTCAAAATTTATAAAATTTCTCATCTTGAGCGCTTCCAAAATTTCAGTAGATGTATTGTAAATTGAATCAATTTTTTTTCAATAAGATTTACTTTTTTAAATTTAAATCAATACTAATTGCAATTTAAAAATAATGACTATATTTGCACTCACAAATTTCGCGGATATGGTGAAATTGGTAGACATGCCAGACTTAGGATCTGGTGCCGCGAGGCGTGTAGGTTCGAGTCCTATTATCCGCACAGAAAGTCCAAATGTAAGTTTGGACTTTTTTTATCTGTTAAACCAAAGTAGTAAAAATAAATTTCAGATTCAATTTATCTATTCAACCACCAAATACTTCCGTTTAATAACATTGCAAAACTTACCCAAGCAATGTAAGGAATGAATAAATATCCTGCTATTTTATCTATTTTTTTAAACTGACTATAGGTTTCAAATATAAACAACCAAAGTATTATAATTTCTATAAATGCCAATAAAGGATTTTGTAATCCAAAAAATAAATAAGACCAAAGTGCATTTAAAGCTAATTGAATTATAAAAAATAAAAATGCTTTTCTAACCATTTCTTTATCGGATTCTAGATGATTCCATATCATTCCGCCAGCAACACCTATTAGTATGTAAAGCGTTGTCCATACTGGAAAAAACACCCAACTTGGCGGATTAAAAACTGGCTTTACTAATGTTGGAAACCAAGTTTTTACACTTTCTTGTGTTACCGTTCCAGATAAATATCCAACCAATAAACAAGTGGAAACTACAAGTGCAATTCTAACAATTTTTTGCATAACATTTATATTTTACACAAATGTAATAAAGAAACAAGATGCATTTTTATAAAATAAGTATCTTTGCCAAAATTATATTTTATGCTTGTAGAAAAGGATTTTATTGCAAACCAAATATTGAATGAAGTTACCAATTGTAGTTTTGAATTTAGCGCGCCAAGTAACATAGCATTAGTTAAATATTGGGGAAAAAAAGAAAATCAAGTTCCAGCAAATCCATCTATAAGTTTTACTTTAAATACTTGTAAGACTATTACAAAAACTTCTTTTATAAAAAATAATTCTACATCATCTTTTTCGTTTGATTTATTATTTGAAGGAAAACCAAAAGAAGAATTTAAACCAAAAATCCTTAAATTTCTAGAAAGAATTGAAATTTATTGTAAGTTTTTAAAACAATATCATATTACTATTGATACTTTAAACACGTTTCCTCATAGTTCTGGAATTGCATCATCTGCATCTGGAATTGCTGCATTAGCTATGAATATTATGAGTTTAGAGAAATTATTAAATCCAGTAATGTCTGATGAATACTTCTATAAAAAAGCATCTTTTTTAGCAAGATTAGGTTCTGGAAGTGCTTGTAGAAGTATAAAAGGAAGCGTTGTAGTTTGGGGAAAACATAAAGATTTCTCTAATTCATCAGATTTGTTTGGCGTTGAATTTGTAGATGGTATTCATACTAATTTTTTAAATTATCAAGATACTATTTTGCTAGTAGACAAAGGAGAAAAACAAGTTTCTAGTACTGTTGGTCACGATTTAATGCACAATCATCCATTTGCAGAACAACGATTTTTACAAGCGCACCACAATTTAAGTAGTATAAAAAACGTTTTAGAGAATGGAGATTTAAACCAGTTTATAAAAATTGTAGAGAGTGAAGCATTAACGTTACACGCAATGATGATGACATCGATGCCTTATTTTATATTGATGAAACCCAATACATTGGAAATTATAAATAAAATTTGGAAATTTAGAAATGAGACTAAAATTCCGGTTTGTTTTACACTTGATGCTGGCGCAAATGTGCATATTTTGTATCCCGAAAACGTTAGAGTTGAAACTTTGCAATTTATTAAAGACGAATTAGTTGGCTATTGTCAAAATGGTCAGTATATTTGTGATGAAATTGGTTTTGGAGCTCAAAAATTATAATTTTAATTCCACAATTCAAACTATGAAAGGACCATTATTTTATTCAAAAATATTACTCTTTGGAGAATACGGAATTATTAAAGATTCTAAAGGATTATCAATACCGTATAATTTTTATAACGGAGCTTTAAAAGTTGATGAAAATCCAACTCCAGAAGCTATAAAATCTAATTTAAGTTTAAGAAGATTTGTTACTTATCTTGAAGATTTGCAAACTACCCAATCTAACTTAGTGACTTTTAAAATAGCAACTTTAAAGGAAGATGTAGAAAGAGGAATGTACTTTGATTCTAGTATTCCGCAAGGATATGGAGTTGGTAGTAGTGGCGCACTTGTTGCAGCAATTTATGATAAATATGCCAACGATAAAATTACAGTTTTAGAGAATCTTACTAGAGAAAAATTATTAAAATTAAAAAATGTATTTTCTCAAATGGAATCTTTTTTTCACGGAAAAAGCTCTGGTTTAGATCCATTAAACAGTTATTTAAGCATTCCAATTTTAATTAATTCTAAAGATAATATAGAAGCTACAGGAATTCCTACTCAAAGTTTTGACGGAAAAGGCGCAGTTTTTTTACTAGATTCTGGAATAATTGGTGAAACTGCACCAATGGTCACCATTTTTATGGAAAACTTAAAAGATCAAGGTTTTAGAAAAATGTTAAAAAATCAGTTTATAAAATATACCGATTCTTGTGTAGAAAATTTTCTTGGTGGCGATATAAAATCATTGTTTGCTAATACTAAAAAACTTTCTAAAGTGGTTTTAAATAATTTTAAACCAATGATTCCTGAACAATTTCATAGCGTATGGCAAAAAGGAATTGATACTAATGATTATTATTTAAAACTTTGCGGTTCTGGTGGTGGCGGTTATATTTTAGGTTTTACCCAAGATTTAGAAAAAGCCAAAGTATCTTTAAAAGATTATAAATTAGAAGTGGTATACCAATTTTAATGATTTTTCAATTTGCTTTTCTTCATTTATTAAATGAAAAATTTATTAATGATGCTAAGTAGAAAAAATAAGATAATATTTCTCAAAATTGTAAGTATGTTTTCTGTAATTCGTGGATACAACATTCCAGTAATTGCATTAGCACAATACCTTTCGGCAATATTTATTCTCGCAAAAAATGAAAGAGCATTACACATAATTTTAGATTTAAAATTATTCATACTTGTTATCGCTTCTAGTCTTACAATTGCGTCTGGATATATTATTAATAATTTTTACGATAGTAAAAAAGATTTAATAAACCGTCCCAATAAATCGATGTTAGACAGATTAGTAAGTCAAAAAACCAAACTTCTGTGCTATTTTACACTTAATTTTATTGTAGCTCTTCTTGTTTTTTTTGTATCAATTAGAGCAGTTGTTTTTTTTTCATTATATATTTTCATGATATGGTTTTACTCTCACAAGTTAAAAAAATATCCAATAGTTGGAAATCTCGTTGCTTCTGTTCTTGCAGTAATTCCATTTTTTGCAATATTACTTTATTATAAAAACTGGTATCCAGAAATTATTGCACATGCCACATTTTTGTTTTTGTTACTTTTAATTAGAGAAATTATAAAAGATTTAGAAAATATTAAAGGTGATATTGCCAATAATTATTTAACAATTCCAGTAAAATATGGCGATTATTTTGCTAAAAAAACAATAACCTGTCTTGTGGTATTAACCATACTTCCAGTATATTTTTTAATAGAAATTTACGAAGTAGGATATATGGATATTTACTTTTATATAAGTTTAATAATTTTATTATTTTTTACCTTATTTCTTTGGAAATCAGTTGCTAAAACTGATTATTTAAAATTACATAACATACTTAAATTTGTAATTGTTTCTGGAGTTTTTTGTATAGTTCTCATAAATCCAGAAGTTTTAATTCACGGAAGAAATTATTTAAAAATATAGTTTTTTTAGAATTTATGCTGATGTATATCAGTAGCGAATGGCTTGGGTTTTTTCTATCTACCATTTTCCTGCTGTACATTCCAATCTTTTTTTAATTGCCTTGGGTTTAAACCCAAGGCAATTAAAAAAAGGATTTCCATTCCCATCTGGGCTAAATGATTTAGGTTTTAGAACTTTTACTTAGATAAGTACCAATTTTATTTTAATAATCTTTCTCCATAAATAGTACACAACTTCTAGTGAAAATCTTTTATGTTGCGGTTTGCCAAAGGCAAACCGCAACATAAAAGATTTCAACATAATATAAAAATTAAAAAACCACAATTCATTAGCTACAAATTATCTTTAAACCAACCAGAATACATAACATAATTATTAGAAATACGTTCTATCTCACCAGCAAAATCAGATTGGTTAATATCTTTTACCTTCTTTGCAGGAACACCAGCATAAATACTTCCAGATTCTACAACTGTATTTTGAGTTACAACTGCTCCAGCTGCAATTATTGAATTACTTTCTACAACACAATTATCCATAACAATTGCACCCATTCCTATTAAAACATTATCTTTAATTGTACATCCATGAACAATTGCATTATGACCAATAGAAACATTATTTCCAATTATTGTAGCATGTTTTTGATAAGTACAATGTATAATTGCACCATCTTGAATATTAACTTTATTACCAATTGTAATAAAATTTACATCACCACGAATTACAGCGTTAAACCACACACTACAATTTTCTCCCAATCTTACATCACCAACAATTGTTGCATTTTCTGCAACATAACAATCTTTTGGAATTTGTGGAGACTTTCCGTTTACAGCTTTTATTATCATATCTATCTTAAAAAAAATCCCGATAAGTATCGGGATTATATTATTAATTAACTGCTGGACAGTTACAAGAGTATTTTTCTGGTTTGCAAAATAAATTCAATCCAAGTGTTAATTGATGAAATCCTCCAGTATCAAATTTTACATTACCCAATATTTGAGAATAAGTATAAGCAAAAACAAAGTTTTTATAATTTACACCAATAATAGGAGTAAAATATTGAAGTTTTTGTTTAGCAATGGCATTACCTTCAACAAATTCTGCACCATCTAAACTTCTTCTATAGGATAATCCACCCCAAAGTTTGCCAAAATCTAATGATTTATAAACCTTTAAATTTAAATCAACAATAGATTCTTTAGATTCAAAAACGTGTTGAAACATCATAGATGGTTCCCATATTAATTTTTCAGAATCTCCAAATGTGTAACCCATATTATAGATTAATCTTTTAAGATTAACAGGTTCTTTATCGGTATACAAATTTCTATTACTTGCCAAAGCATTTTTTACTGTAAAATGAGCATAAAATTCTAAATAATTATATGAAGCTCCAATATCTACATTAAAATAAGATGCTTTTTGAACAATTGTTCCGTTTATGATAGGATCAAATCCTGGATCGTTTAAAGGAAAACTTGTTTCATCAAGCAAACTTTGAGCCAATCCAACATTCATACCAAATGACAACTGATTTAAATCTACCTTATCTCTAGAAAATTGTAAGTGATGCGCATAGGCAAACTTTACTCCTTTTTGAGAATGGTAACCATTTTTATCGTTTATTAAAATTATTCCCAATCCATCTTTTTCTCCAACAGCTCCATTAAAACTTAACGTTTGTAACGATGGTGCATCATCTTGACCAAACCACTGTTGTCTTGCTGTAAGTCTAAGTTTAGTGCAACTTGCTGCTCCAGCCATTGATGGATGAAGTAAAAAATAATTGTCAGATAAGTAATCAGAGTATACTGGCAATACTTCTTGAGAAAATGTTTGTTTGGCTAATAATAATACTACTACTAAATAAAGGTGTTTAAAATTCATTATAATTTATCTTTTTAATGAGAAATGGGCTTTAAATTGTTTTTCGATAGTTTGTTCTAGGTAGTTTACAGAGAACCAATAATCTGTTGCTGGCAATAGTTGACCGTTAAATGTTCCGTCCCAACCTTCACCTTTTGGACTTATTTGTTTTATTAATTTTCCA
>JAYVKR010000019.1:0-2929 GCA_043768185.1 Flavobacterium sp. | reverse complement strand
TAAAGAATCTATGAACGGTTCTATTGCGCATTTAGAAAAAGAATTTTTAAATATTAGAGCAGGAAAAGCGTCGCCACAAATGTTAGGAAGCGTTTTTGTAGATTATTATGGTTCTCAAACGCCACTTTCTCAAGTTGCCAATTTAAATGTTCCAGATGCAAGAACAATTACAATCCAACCGTTTGAAAAAAGTATGTTGCAACCAATTGAAAAAGCAATTATGGTTGCCAATATTGGTTTTAACCCAATGAATAATGGCGATTTAATTATAATTTCTGTTCCGCCATTGACAGAAGAACGTAGAAGAGATTTGGTTAAACAAGCTAAAGCTGAAGCTGAAGATGCCAAAATTGGTATTAGAAATTCTAGAAAAGATGCCAATACTGATATTAAAAAATGTGAAAAAGAAGGAACATCAGAAGATATTTGTAAAACTACCGAAGACGAAATTCAAAATTTAACTAATTCATTTATTAGAAAAATTGACGAACTTTTGGCTGCTAAAGAAGTTGAAATCTTAAAAGTATAATTTATTTGTACTAAAGTTTTATTAAAATCTGATTATCATAGATAGTCAGATTTTTTTATTGCTATTTTTGTAATCATTTTAAACCAGAATTTAATGCGAAATTTTTGGATTCTCTTTATTGTTATTTTTTGTAATTTTTCTTTTTCTCAAAAGTTAATGCAAGGACAAATTCTAGATTTTGATACCAATGTTCCTATTGCATTTGCAAAAATTACATACAACAATAAAACAATTGCGTCAGATTGGGAAGGAAAATTTAGCATCACTATTAAAGATGAAGCCAAACCAATTGTTTTTTCGTATAAAGGTTATTACGATAAAAATTATTACTTAACCGTTGGTGCCAAAACCATTTCTATAAAAATGGTAAGCGATAATTCTCTTGAAAAAGAAGAAATATATTCAGAAAAATTAGTGAATGAAATTATTAAAAAAGTAGTAGAAAGTAAACCACAAAACCAGCCAGAAAAAGCATTTAAAACATTTGAATATAAAAACTACGAACACCTTTTAGTTACCGCCAATACCGATTCTATTTCTAGTAAAATTGATACCATTAGAAAAAAAAGATTGTTTGGAAGCGATTTAATTCTGCTAGATTCTACCAATTATAAATTTAAAAAATTACTAGAAAACCAACACGTTTATCAAACAGAAAAAGTAAATTTAATTCAGTTTAATAACACTACTAAAGAAACAATTCTTGCCGCAAGAATGGCTGGATTTAAAACACCTTTGTATGAATATTTAGGATTAAATTTAGTTTCTTATTCGCTGTATGAAAACAAGTTAGATATTCTTGAAATTCCTATTCAAAATCCGATTTCTAATTATGGTAGAAAAATATTTTCGTTTAAATTAATTGATACTATTAAGGTTGATGGAAGAAGTGTGTACCGAATTTATTTTCAACCAAAAAGATTAAAAGACGATAGATTGCGCGGTTTATTGTATGTTGACACTGAAAATTATGGAATTGCAAAAGCGTTTTATAGAATTTACGGAATTATAAATATCAATGCAACTTACACGTTTGATTATTTAAAAAAATACAAAGTTTGGTTTCCTAAAAAACGAAATTTTACAGTCGTAAAAGGCAATAATTCTGAAGATTTAAAAATTCTTGGTGGCACTGTAAAGTTCAATTCTAAATTAGATAAACTCAAGAAAGATGCTTCTGATCAAATTTATTTAAAATTAGAATCTACTCCTTTTGATATAAAAATTAATGAAAATGTATCGTTTGAAGAACCTGCAATAAAAATTGACGCACGAGAAACAAGTATGTCTAAACCAGATAAATATTGGTTTACGTTTCAAAAAGATTCATTAGACAGAAGAAAAATGAAAACCTATACCAATCTAGACAGCTTGTCATTATCAGAAAATATAGAACGTAAAATATTTTTAGGAAGGAAAATTTTTAATGGATATTTACCAATAAGAAAATTTGATTTAGACTTAAAAAGTATTTTAAAATATAATAATTACGAAGGATTTAGAATTGGAATTGGTGGCACAACCAACAATAAATTATCAGAAAAATACAAAGTGAGTTTGTATGGCGCTTTTGGCTTAAAAGACAAAGAATTTAAATACGGAATTACGCCTTCTTATTTGCTTGACAAAGAAACCAATTCGTGGGTAAGTGCTTCCTACTCTGACGATTTAAATGAAATTGGACAAATAAATTTTGCCACTCAACCACGCAGATTTAAAATTTATGATCCACGACCTATAAATATTTCTACTTTTTACAGAAATCAATTGGCATCATTTTATATTGAAAGTAAATATTTGGCTAAAACTGAAACTTATTTTGGACTTTCAAGAAGTGAAGTAAAACCACTTTTTGATTATACTTATCAATTAAATGGCGAAGATTTTTCTAAATATACTATGACTACAGCGCAATTTGCAATACAATGGAATCCGTTTAGTAGTTATATGCAAACCACTTCTGGACGATTAGAAATTGATAAAAAGTTTCCTAAATTCTCGTTTCAGTTTACGCAATCACTACCCAACATTTTAGGAAATGATTTTAATTTTTCTAAAGCTGATGTTAGAATTATTCACGAAATTCCTTATTTAAATGGTCAAAATACTGCGTTTACTTTGCAAGGCGGAATTTCATCTGGAGACATTCCTTTAACGCATTTGTACAGTATTGCACCAAATAATTTAAACAGAGAAACTTTATTTAAACGAATCACATTTGCTAGTAAAAACGGATTTGAAACTATGTTTTTTAACGAATTTTTCTCAAGTAGATATGTGAGTTTTCAAGTGAGACATACTTTTAACAAAATAAAAATCGCCTACAAGGTGAAACCACTTTTATCTGTTGTAACACGAATGGCATTTGGAACTATGGACAAACCAGAGCAACATTTAGGA
>JAYVKR010000018.1:0-6335 GCA_043768185.1 Flavobacterium sp. | reverse complement strand
CAGAAAAAAGTAGCTCAAAATATTATTGCCGATTTAAAAAAAGCCAAAGTATATGACAGTCAAATAGTAACAACCTTAGAACCTTTTACTAAATTTTATAAAGCAGACGAATACCATCAAGATTATTATGCAAAAAATAAAAATAAACAATATTGTCAAATGGTGATTCAACCTAAAATTGAAAAATTTGAAAAGGTTTTTAAAAATAAATTGAAAAAGAAGAAATAATTATTGATTCAAGAAAAAAATCGTTCAAGAAATTGGGCGATTTTTTTAATTACATTATATTAAATTTGGCTGTAAGTATGTATTTTTTAGCAGTTACAGCAGAGTTAAAAATCATTTAATAGGAATATATTAAAGTAAAATATGAAGTATTTTTCGCTGTAAGAGTATTTTTTTATATATTTACAGCAGAATTGAAATATACAAATCATGGTAGGACGAGAAAATGAAATAGCCATTTTTGAAGAAAAACACCTTTCGGAAAAATCAGAATTCATGGCGCTTTACGGACGAAGACGTGTGGGTAAAACCTATTTAATAAGAGAATATTTTAAAGGAAGATTCACCTTTCAGCTTACAGGAATTGCAGATGCAACATTGCAAGAACAGCTGCTTAATTTTCAAATTGGTTATAACGAACAACATCCTGCATTACATCAAAAACCAAAAAATTGGATTGAAGCATTTCAGGAAATAAAAAACTGCATCGAAAAATCTAAACAAAAAAAGAAAGTCATTTTTATAGACGAACTACCTTGGTTTGATACTCCCAATTCAAAATTTATACGTGGTTTAGAACATTTTTGGAACAGTTGGGCATCGGCAAGAAACGATGTTTTATTAATTGTTTGTGGTTCGGCAGCATCGTGGATGATTAATAAATTAATTAACAATAAAGGTGGATTGCATAATCGAGTAACGGTTAGATTAAAAATAGAACCTTTCACACTTAGAGAATGTGAGGAATTTCTCAAATCCAAAAAAATGAATTTAGGTCAATATCAAATTATTCAATTGTATATGGTTTTTGGTGGAATTCCTTTTTATTGGGACGAAATTCAGAAAGGTTTAAGTGCTTCGCAAAACATTAACACTATTTGTTTTTCTAAAAATGGATTGCTGTTAACCGAATTTTCTAATGTATTCAAATCTTTATTTTCTAAAGCTGAAAAACACGAACTTATAGTAGATGCTTTGGCAAAAAAAAGTAAAGGTTTTACTAGAAATGAAATTATTACAGCTACCAAAATATCTGATGGTGGTGGACTTTCAACTATTTTAAACGAACTCGAAGAAAGCGGATTTATAAGGAAGTATATTCCTTTTAATAAAAAAAACAGAGATAGTTTATATCAATTATCCGATTTTTACACCTTGTTTTATTTAAAATTTATAAAAGATTATAATATAAATGACACTAATTTTTGGATAAAAACCATTGATAGTCCAAAGTATCGAGCTTGGAGTGGATATGCTTTTGAACAAGTTTGTTTGCATCATTTAGAGCAAATAAAAAAAGGATTAGGAATTAGTGGAATTGAAACAAATACCTCATCTTGGCGTAGTAAAAATTCGGTAAATGGTGCGCAAATCGATTTAGTTATTGACCGTCGTGACCAAGTTGTAAATTTATGCGAGATGAAATTTTCGGTAAATGAATTTGAAATTGATAAAAAATATGATGCCGATTTAAGAAACAAAATTGGAGTATTCAGAACCGAAACCAAAACTAGAAAATCGGTTTTTATGACAATGGTTACTACTTTTGGATTGCAACAGAATCAATATTCGGGTAACGTTCAAAATGATTTAAAAATGAATGTTTTATTTGAGTAAAACCTTTGCAATTTTCAAAGCACATTTTTCTCCATCAATTGCTGCCGAAATAATTCCTCCTGCATAACCTGCACCTTCGCCGCAAGGATACAAACCTTTTATTTGAAGATGTTCATAAGTAATTGTATCTCTCGGAATTCTAACTGGCGATGAAGTTCTACTTTCTGGAGCATGAAGAATGGCATCGTTAGTTAAATATCCATTCATTGATTTTCCAAATTCTACAAAACCTTCTCTTAAAATTTGAGTTAAAAATACTGGAAAGACTTGACCCAATTCTACAGATGTCGTTCCTGGAACATAAGATGTTTTTGGAATGGAAGATGAAACTTTAGATTGCGTAAAATCGACCATTCGTTGCGCTGGAACTTTTTGAGTTTCGCCTGCTAGTTGCCATGCTTTATGCTCAATACTTTTTTGAAATTCCAATCCTGCAAGTGCTCCGAACTTGGCAAATGATTTAAAATCTTCTAATTTTAATTCAACTACAATTCCAGAATTGGCAGTTGCTTGATCTCTTTTAGATGGCGACCAGCCGTTGGTAACCACTTCATTTTGAGCCGTTGCGCAAGGTGCAATTACGCCACCAGGACACATACAAAAAGAATACATTCCGCGACCATTTATTTGTTTTACAATACTATATGGAGATGGAGGTAAAAACTCGCCACGATAATCGCAACTGTATTGAATTTTATCTATTAACTCTTGTGGATGTTCTGCTCTAACGCCAAGTGCAAAAGGTTTTGCTTCAATAAAAATTTTCTTTTTGTCTAATAATTCAAAAACATCTCTAGCAGAATGTCCTGTAGCAAGAATTAATTTATTTGCTAATATAGAATCACCTTTTTGAGTAATAACTCCTTGAATTTCATTGTTTTTAATTATAAAATCGATAACACGAGTATCAAATAAAACTTGTCCGCCACATTCAATAATTTTTTCACGAATGTCTTGAATAATTTGAGGTAATTTATTAGTTCCAATGTGTGGATGTGCTTCTACTAAAATATCTGGAGTTGCACCAAATGCTACTAATAATTTTAAAATTCTATCAACATCGCCACGTTTTTTAGATCGTGTGTATAATTTTCCGTCAGAATATGTTCCTGCTCCACCTTCTCCAAAGCAATAATTAGAATCTTCGTTTACAATATGGTCTACATTTATGGCTTTTAAATCTCTTCTTCTGCCACGAACGTCTTTTCCTCTTTCTATAACAATTGGTTTTAATCCTAATTCTATCAATTGCAAAGCTGCAAATAATCCTGCTGGACCAGCTCCAACAATAAGAACTTCTTGCGAATTGGAAACATTTTTATACTCTGGAAAATCTATTTTTTCTTCATGATAGGATTCTTCTTTTAAAACTACAGCAACTTTTAAATTTATTTTTATTGCTTTTTGCCTTGCGTCAATAGAACGTTTTAACGGAATAATTTTATTTATATCTGATGTTGAAATTTTAAAATTAGCAGCTACATATTTTAGCAACAAATTTTCATTTGATGCAATTTCTGGTGTAACTTGTAGTTGTAATTCGCGAGGCATATTCTATTTTTAGCAAAAATAGTAATTTGAAAATTGTTATTGTAATTTTGCTTAATAACAAAATTGAAAATAATAAAATGTCTAGAAAAATAAAACTAATTTGGGACTTTCGTGGTCAAGCGTCAGAGAAAACGGCACAACATCACGAAATTCATCTAAAAGAATATATAATTGCTGAGAAATTACTAATGAATATTACTGGATTTAATTTTATAAATGAAATGCACGCCATAGCTTTTATGGTAGTTATTGATGAGGAAATGATTGCAGTTAGAGATTCTTTAAAACCTCATCGTGGTGAATTATTTGAAGAATAAAAAAAAATTACAAATAACTCAACCGTCAATTTCAAATTTTAAATTAATATCCATTAAAATGATATCTGGAATATGATTTCTTATGCTTGGAAGTACTATGTCAGTTCTAGAAATTTTTCAAATTACTTAATAACTTAAATCAACAAGTTGCATTGCAACATTGGTAGCAATAATCAATTCATCTTCTACAATTAGTATAGAAATTTTCCTACTCATTTATGTTTATTTTTTACCTAAGCTTATTAAACAATTAACAATGTAGTAGGTTTAAATGTAAAAATATTGGGAATATATTTATTTATAAGTAAGTTTTATTTACTAAAGAAAATGAAATTTATTAGATTGAAGAGATCAATATCAAAAGTTTTCAAATTAATTCGCCACTTCACTTATAAATTTAATTCGCATTAAACGCAGTTCGTCTAAATCGTAATCGCCATCAAATTCTTTTAGTGCTTTTTCTATATTATCGGTTTCAGAATCCATAAAATAATCTTGAATTTCTTCTTGTTGATCTTCGTCAAGCATTTCATCAACCCAATATTTTATGTTTAATTTGGTTCCAGAATAAACAATTTGCTCCATTTCTTTAATCAAATCATCCATTTTTAAACCTTTTCCAGAAGCAATATCTGAAAGTGATAATTTTCTATCAATATTCTGAATAATATATAATTTATTGGCAGAATTGGCTCCAGTAGATTTTACAACCAAATCATCTGGACGAGTAATGTCGTTTTCTTCAACATAACGGTTTATTAATTCTATAAATTCTTTACCATACTTTTTAGCTTTTCCTTCTCCAACTCCATGAACATTTCCAAGTTCATCAAGTGTTATTGGATATTTTAAAGCCATATCTTCTAATGATGGATCTTGAAAAACTACAAACGGAGGTAATCCTAATTTCTTAGCCACTTTTTTACGTAAATCACGCAACATACTCATCAATGCTTCATCTGCAGTTCCAGTAGATTTTGCAGCTGTAACTATAGCTTCGTCTTCAGTTTCATTATATTCATGATCTTCAGACATCATAAAAGATTTTGGATTATTTATAAATTCTAATCCTTTTTCTGATATTTTTAAAATTCCGTAGGTTTCAATATCTTTATTTAAATAACCATCAACAAGAACTTGACGAATTAACGCCATCCAATAACGTTCTTCAAACTTAGATCCTTTACCAAAAAACGATTGAGAATCTGTTCTATGTGCTTTTATCATTGCGTTTACACGACCAATAAGTGTGTAAACAATTTCTTTAGATTTGTATAAATGTTTGGTATCTCTAACAACTTCTAATAATAATTTAACTTGATTTTGTGCTTCAACTTTGGTTTTTGGGTTTCTAACATTGTCATCCATATCGGCACCATCACCATTTTCGCCATCAAATTCTTCTCCAAAATAATGCAATAAAAACTTACGTCTAGATATCGAAGTTTCGGCATAAGCAACAACTTCTTGCAATAATGCAAACCCAATTTCTTGCTCTGCAACAGGTTTACCAGACATAAATTTTTCTAATTTTTCTACATCTTTATAGGAATAATATGCCAAGCAATGACCTTCGCCTCCATCTCTTCCACCACGACCAGTTTCTTGATAATAACTTTCTAACGATTTTGGAATATCATGATGAATTACAAAACGAACGTCTGGTTTGTCAATTCCCATACCAAATGCAATAGTTGCTACAACAACTTCTACATCTTCCATAAGAAACATATCTTGGTGTTTGGCTCTAGTTTTAGCGTCTAAACCAGCGTGATATGGCACAGCAGAAATTCCGTTTACTTGTAAAACTTCGGCAATTGCTTCAACTTTTTTACGACTTAAACAATAAATAATACCCGATTTTCCTTTGTGTTGTTTTATAAATCTAATAATATCCGATTCGATATTTTTAGTTTTTGTACGTATTTCGTAATATAAATTGGGTCTGTTAAATGATGCTTTAAAAGTTGTTGCATCACTCATATCTAAGTTTTTTAAGATATCTTCTTGCACTTTTGGTGTTGCAGTTGCGGTTAAACCAATAACAGGAACGTCGCCAATAAGTTTTATAATATTTTTTAAGTTTCTGTATTCTGGTCTAAAATCGTGACCCCATTCTGAAATACAATGAGCTTCATCAATGGCTACAAATGATATTGGAACATTTTGAAGAAATTCAACATACTCTTCTTTAGTCAAAGATTCTGGTGCAACATATAATAATTTAGTAATTCCAGAGGTAATGTCTTTTTTTACTTGCGCAATTTCTGTTTTGGTTAAAGAAGAATTTAAAACATGCGCAATTCCAACTTCTGATGACAAACTTCTAATGGCATCCACTTGATTTTTCATCAAGGCAATTAATGGCGAAACCACAATTGCAGTTCCGTTTAAAATTAAAGCTGGCAATTGATAACACAACGATTTTCCACCACCAGTTGGCATTATTACGAAAGTATTATTTTTAGCAAGTAAACTTTTAATTACTTGTTCTTGTAATCCTTTAAATTGGTTAAAGCCAAAATATTTTTTTAATTCTTTGTGGATGTCAATTTCGTTTGAATTCATTCTTAGTTAAAGGTATTTTTACATAAATTTGCACAATATAAAGATATAACTTTCTTT
>JAYVKR010000017.1:0-3051 GCA_043768185.1 Flavobacterium sp. | reverse complement strand
ATAAAAGTATAAAAAACAGCATAACATTGTTGTAAATATTTTACTTTTGTATAAATTTTTTTAACACAACGATTTTTCAATACTAAATATGGATAGGTTTTCCTTTTTAAACGCTGCACACACTGAATTTTTTGCCCAAACATACGATCAATATCTTATAAATCCAGACGCTGTTGAACCTTCTTGGAGAGCTTTTTTTCAAGGTTTCGATTTTGGAATGGCAACATACAACGAAGAAAATACTGGTCAACAACTAGCCAACTATGCTTCGCAAACAATTGATAACGGTCAAGCATCAGAAAAATTACAAAAAGAATTTAATGTTTTAAAACTTATTGATGGTTATAGAACTCGTGGTCATTTGTTTACAAAAACCAATCCGGTTCGCGATAGAAGAATTTATACACCAACGTTAGCCATAGAAAATTTTGGATTAGCATTTTCAGATTTAGAAACTGTTTTTGATGCGGCTAAAATTATTGGTCACAAACCATCTACTTTAAAAGAAATTATTACACATCTTGATAACGTATATTGCCAATCTATTGGTGTAGAATATATGTACATTAGAAAACCAGAAGTAGTGCAATGGATTCAAGATAAGCTTAACATAAATGATAATTTGCCCAACTTTAATGTTGATCAGAAAAAAAATATTTTAAGTAAATTAAACGAAGCAGTTTCGTTTGAAAACTTCTTACACACTAAATATGTTGGTCAAAAACGTTTTTCACTTGAAGGTGGAGAATCAATAATTCCGGCACTTGATGCATTAATAGAAGCTGCTGCAGAAAAAGGAGTAGAGCATTTTGTAATGGGAATGGCGCATAGAGGAAGATTAAATATTTTAGCCAATATTTTTCATAAACCAGTTCAAGATATTTTCTCAGAATTTGACGGAAAAGATTATGATAAAGAATATTTTGATGGCGATGTAAAATATCATTTAGGATTAACATCAGAAAAAACTACTCGTACTGGAAAAAAGATAAATATAAATTTAGCACCAAATCCTTCGCATCTTGAAACCGTTGGAGCAGTAATTGAAGGAATTGCTCGTGCTAAACAAGATAAATATTTTCCAAAGGATTTTTCTAAAGTATTGCCAATTGCCGTTCACGGTGATGCTGCAGTTGCCGGACAAGGAATTGTGTACGAAATTATTCAAATGGCACAACTTGATGGTTATAAAACTGGCGGAACAATACATTTAGTTATAAATAATCAAGTTGGTTTTACAACCAATTATCAAGACGCACGTTCGTCAACTTATTGTACAGATGTGGCTAAAGTTACTTTGTCGCCAGTACTTCACGTAAATGCAGATGATGCAGAAGCAGTTGTTCATGCAATGTTATTCGCTCTAGATTTTAGAATGACTTTTGGTAGCGATGTTTTTATTGACCTATTAGGATATAGAAAATACGGTCATAACGAAGGAGATGAACCACGATTTACACAACCAGTTTTGTATAAAATTATTGCCAAACATAGAAATCCTAGAGATATTTATGCAGAAAAATTAATTATTGATGGCATTGTAAATCAAGATTACATCAATAAATTAGAAAATGATTACAAAGGAAATCTTGATAAAGATCTTGAAGAATCTCGCAAAAAAACATTAACAATTATTAAACCATTTTTGCAAGACGAATGGAATGGTTTTGAGCAAGTTTCTAACGATGAAATGCTTAAAAAAGTAACTACAACATTTGATAAAAAACACCTTGACGAAATTATAAAAGTAGTTTCAACATTGCCAAGTGACAAAAAATTTATAAATAAAATTTCTAAAATTGTTACCGATAGAAAAACAATGTACGACAACAATGTTATCGATTGGGGAACAGCAGAAACACTTGCTTACGCGACACTTTTAACAGAAGGTTACAATGTTAGAGTTTCTGGTCAAGATGTAGAAAGAGGAACATTTTCTCATCGTCACGCAGTGGTTAAAGTAGAAGATAGCGAAGAAGAGGTAATTCTTTTAGACACTTTAAAAGATGCAAAAGGTACTTTTCAAATATATAATTCCTTACTGTCAGAATATGCGGTTCTTGGTTTTGATTATGGTTATGCACTCACAAACCCAAATTCGTTAACCATTTGGGAAGCACAATTTGGAGATTTTTCTAACGGTTGTCAGATAATTATTGACCAATATATTTCATGTGGAGAAGACAAATGGAACAACCAAAACGGAATAGTTCTTTTGTTACCACACGGTTATGAAGGTCAAGGTGCAGAACATTCATCGGCAAGAATGGAACGTTATTTACAACTTTGCGCGCGACACAATATGTACGTTGTTGATTGTACAACACCTGCGAATTTCTTTCACTTGATGCGTCGTCAAATGAAAACTAAATTCCGCAAACCATTGGTTGTATTTTCTCCAAAAAGTTTGTTGCGTCATCCGCTTTGCGTATCTACGCAAGACGAATTGGCAAATGGAAGCTTTCAAGAAACAATTGATGATGTAAAAGTTGATAAATCTAAAGTAAAATCGTTGGTTTTTGTAACAGGAAAATTCTATTATGATTTGCTATCAGAAAGAGAAACTAACGGTAGAAATGATGTAGCTTTGGTTAGAATTGAGCAATTATTTCCGTTGCCTGTAGATCAGTTAAAAGAAATTATTGCTAAATATCCTAATGCAGATGATTATGTTTGGGCACAAGAAGAGCCAAAAAATATGGGTGCTTATAGTTTTATGTTAATGAATTTCGATTTAGTAAAATGGAGATTAGCATCATTAAAAGCATATGCAGCACCAGCAGCAGGAAGCAGTACAAGAGATAGAAGACGTCATGCAGATGCAATAAGAATGGTATTTGATAAAGAATTGTTTAGGTAATTTTTTTAGAAGCTAATCCTGCTATACGTTCCAATCTTTTTAAATTTAAATTCCGCAAAAGCTCCATTTAAATTTAAAAAAGATTTTCACTTTTATCAGGGCTCATATCTTTGTACAGATATAAAAATATGAAATACGTATCTTTGAAATAGTAATAATTGATAAACAAAACCAAGTTGCAAAATACTATC
>JAYVKR010000016.1:0-10218 GCA_043768185.1 Flavobacterium sp. | reverse complement strand
GTTCGAGGCCGCGAGGCGTATATTCGCGGTCGGGTCTTTCCCCGCGGCCACGCGCTGCTCCGGCGTCTCGATGCCATGGTCGATCGCATTGCGAATCATCTGCTTGCATAAAATCTAAATCTTTGGCAGCTTTTTCCATTGCTTTTCGTTTGTCTCGAATGCGTTTTTCTATTTCTGGTTTGGCTAGATATTCTGTTGCTGCTTCGGCTGCAATGTTGTTGGAAGTACTATATCCTAATTCATAATCTACAATTGGATGTTTGGTAAAGGCACTTTCAATTTTCTTATTCAAAGACATTGGAATCAAATTATTCTCGGTATTGAAATTAATTTGCTTGGTTCTTCTATAATCAGTTTCGTCAATGGTTTTTTGCATACTTGCTGTAATTTTATCTGCATACAAAATTGCTTTTCCGTTTAAATTTCTTGCGGCACGACCAATGGTTTGAGTTAACGAACGGTGATTTCTTAGAAATCCTTCCTTATCAGCATCAAGAATTGCAACTAGTGAAACTTCTGGTAAATCCAATCCTTCACGAAGTAGATTAACACCAATTAGTACATCAAAAATTCCTTTTCGCAAATCTTGCATAATCTCTATTCGTTCTAAAGTATCAACTTCTGAGTGAATGTATCTGCAACGAATATCTACTTTTGCTAAATATTTTGCTAATTCTTCTGCCATTCGCTTGGTTAAAGTAGTTACCAAAACACGTTCGTCAATTTCGGCACGAAGTTGGATTTCTTCTATTAAATCGTCAATTTGATTCAAACTTGGTCGCACTTCTATAATTGGATCTAACAAACCTGTTGGACGAATAACTTGCTCAATTACAACACCATCGGTTTTTTGTAATTCATAATCGGCTGGTGTTGCAGAGACATAAATAACTTGATTTTGCATACTTTCAAACTCTTCAAATTTTAACGGACGGTTGTCCATCGCTGCCGGAAGACGAAAACCGTATTCAACTAAATTTTCTTTACGACTTCTGTCGCCACCAAACATGGCATGAATTTGCGAAACGGTAACGTGACTTTCATCTACAACCATTAAATAATCTTTAGGGAAATAATCCAATAAACAATAAGGTCTTGTTCCTGGTAATCTTCCGTCAAGGTAACGCGAATAATTTTCAATTCCAGAACAGTAACCAAGTTCGCGAATCATTTCTAAATCGAAATTGGTTCGTTCTTCTAGTCGTTTTGCTTCTAAATTTTTTCCTATTTCGTTAAAATAAGTTACTTGTTTTACTAAATCTTGCTGAATTTCCCAAATGGCATTTTGCAAAGTTTCTGGCGAAGTAACAAACATATTCGCAGGATAAATGGTGAGTTTATCAAATTTTCTAACTACTTGCGAAGTCTTTAAATCAAAGCTTTCTATTTCTTCAATTTCGTCGCCAAAAAAGTGAATTCTGTATGCATCATCAGCATAACTTGGATAGACTTCTACAATATCACCTTTGATTCTGAAACTTCCTGGATTAAAATCGGCTTCGGTTCTAGAATACAAACTTTGAACTAGCGAATGTAAAAATTTGGTTCTAGAAATGGCTTGTCCAGCTTTTATAGGAATAACATTATCTTGAAATTCTTTAGGATTTCCGATTCCATAAATACAAGAAACAGAAGCAATTACAATTACATCTCTTCGTCCAGAAAGTAGAGAAGAAACGGTTGACATTCGCATTTTTTCTAATTCTTCATTTATGGATAAATCTTTTTCGATGAAAACTCCAGTAACTGGCATAAATGCTTCGGGTTGATAATAATCGTAATAAGAAACGAAATATTCTACCGCATTATTGGGAAAAAATTGTTTAAATTCTGAATATAATTGCGCGGCAAGAGTTTTATTATGCGCCAAAACCAATGTTGGTCGTTGTACTTCTTCAATAACATTTGCAACAGTAAATGTTTTTCCAGATCCAGTTACACCAAGTAAGGTTTGGTATTTTTCGCCATCAATTATTCCTTTAGCCAATTTTTCAATGGCTTGTGGTTGATCGCCTTTTGGGCTGTATTCTGATACTACTTGGAAATTCATTAAAGAAATTGTAAATTTTTACAGTTGTAAAGTTACAAAATTCGAAAGTTAAATTATTTATAAAATTTTAGATTTCTACTAGTGTGTCTAACTCTTAAAATATAAATAAATTCGGTTGTAATCTTATATGAGATTCGATAACTAAACTTTTCAAAAGCTCTATAATTTTCATTTAATGGAATTCTCATTTCATCTGTTTCAAAAATGTTCCAGTTTGTTTCAAGAATTTTAACTGAATCAGACAATGAATCAATGACTTTATCAGCAATTTCAAAACTTTTAGTCTCTTCAAGTAAATAAAAATAGATTTCTTCTAACTGATTTTGAGATGTATCAGTCCAAATTATCTTTTTTTCCATTCGCTAATTCTTTCTAAAACTTGATTATGACTGTATGTATTTCCGCTTATAATATCTTTTTCAGATTTATCTAATTCTAAATTATAGTTTTTCAGATTTTCAGATTTATCTTCTAACAGTTTACTAATAGCATTCAAAATAGTCTCATCATCAATTTGAGAAATTCTAGAAACAATAAGTTCTTTTAATTCGATAGTACTCATAACAAAAAGATTTAAACAAAGTTAATGAAAAGAAATTATAAATTTAAAAAGTTGAATTTTTAACCTTGTATTTTTTCTCTATTTACTATAAATGTAAAAATAATCACTTAAAACTTCCAACTCTTTTGTTGCACTTCGGTTAGAAACGTCCAAGTCACAATGCGACTTGTTTTTTGTCCTTGCGCCATGTCTATCGTTTTTATTGTGGCTACATTTACTTTGTTTAAAGTTTTGTAAACGCTTGATAAATGTGAATTTTTAGATACTAAAGTAGTAAACCATAATACTTGTAACGGATATTTTGCACTTTCAAAAATCATTTGGGTAATGAATGCCAATTCTCCACCTTCACACCAAAGTTCGGCATTTTGACCTCCAAAATTTAATACTGGATTTTTAGTTCTAGTTTCTTCTAGATTATTTACTTTTCTAATAGAAGATTTTGTTGCTTCTTCTTCTGATGAGTGAAATGGAGGATTGCAAATGGTGAAGGCAAACTTGTCTTCGGGCAGAATTATATCTTTAAAAATAAATCTAGCACTTGGTTGCAATTGAAAACTTATTCCGTCTGACAAATGTGGATTTTCTTCTACAATTTTTACACAATTTTCTAATGCATTGGCATCAATATCTGTTCCAACAAAACTCCAACCATAAATTGCATTTCCTAGAATTGGGTAGATGCAATTGGCACCAACACCAATATCTAAACCAATTACATTTTCTTCTAAAGGAATTATTTCATTGTTAGAATTCGCAAGTAAATCGGCAATGGTGTGAATATAATCTGCTCTTCCTGGAATTGGCGGACACAAGTAATTGGTTGGAATGTCCCAATTTTCTATTTTATAATAGGTAATTAATAACGATTTGTTAAGCGCTTTTACAGCTTCGGGATTACTGAAATCTATAGTTTCAATTTCGTGTTCGTTAATGAATACAAAGTTTTTTAAATTGGGATAATTATGAATTAATAGTTCAAAATCGTATCGTAATTTATGTAGATTTCTTGGATGTAATGTCGTTTTTTCTAATGTAATTTTACTCTTCATTTTTCATTTCTGTAATCAAATATACTAAATAGAAAGTGAAAATTACAACTTTTGGATTATTGTTTTTTGTAGAATTTTTTCTAATCGAAACATTCCATTAAAAGTAAATCGCCTTGTAGGTGTTCTATAATTACAATTCCGTCTTCTTGTACTTCATTACTGCTTCCTGTTCTATAACCAATTGTAAGTTTTTCGTTATGTAATGGATATTTTAAATTGTGTGTTGTTATGCCTTGAACTTCTCCTATTGGTATTAATGAAATTGGTGTTGACTTGGTATACCATTTTTCAAACTTGGGTTGTAATAAGAAAATTTTAGAATGATCATCTAGTAGTACAATTTTAAGTTTATTTCTATATTGAACTATGCTTGTAATATTTGTTATAGTATGATCGGCACGTTTTCCTGTTGCCCAAACTACGTTTACAGCTTTATGATTTTTAGAAATTAGATAATCAAATGCTTTTTCTAAATCGGTTTTGTCTTGGTTTGGTGTGTGAACAATTTCTAATGGATATTGCTTGTCTTTATATATTTCTGGATTAAAATTGTCATCAAAATCGCCTAATAATACATCAACTTTTATGTCTAATTGTAAAACTCTGTCTATAGCATTGTCTAAAACTATTACAATTGGCGACCATTCTAAAAGTTGTCCAAGTAAATCGGAACTACAAGATGCACCATTGGCAATAATTAATGCTGGTTCTTGATCGTCGCGAACTATGTGGTGTGATGACATTTTTTTTATTTAGGACTTCGACAAGCTCAGTCTGACATTGTTTTTAATTTTTTTTCTGTTTGTAAATATAATTAAAGTTTTAATAATTTGAGATTGTAATTGAAATTGATTCGGTTCTAGCCGAGATAGTAATGAAAACAAAACCTTGAAAAAAGCTTTAGTTTTCTTGGTTTTTAAAAGCGACCAACGGAAGCTCTTTAAAAATTGTAGAAAACTGCTTTTTTCAAGGTTTTTTTGTAATGGATAGCTTGAATGGCTTCAAGAAAAAAAATTATTGAATAGTATATATTTTTTTATCGGATTCGCTTAAATTGAAAAATCCAAGTGGATAATTATTAAAATTTGTTTGATTGATAACATTGCCACGAACGGTTGCTGGCGGCGATTGAAATGGCGAACCTCCACTATTGCCAGAAATGCTAAGTAATTTAGCCAAATAATTGTAATGATTTTTAGAAACGCCAAAATGGGTAATTGTGATTGTATTACCAACTTCTAAATCGGTTGCATTATTGGTTTCTTGAAGTACGCTAAAAAAGTTGTTTCCGTTGAAAAAAAGATCGTCAGTGGCGTAAAAATCGGGTTTTATAATATTGGGATAAGTGTAATTAAACAAATAAAAATCTTCGGTTGCCAATGGATCTTGAAAATTGGCTTTTAACTGAATTTTATTTCCAGAAAGTCCGCCATTTGCATCTTGAGTTACGGTGGTTATTGGCGTTACAGGTTTCAAAGTTTCGGTTGCGGTGTAAGTTTGTCCGTTCGCAATTACTAATAAAGTGTAAGTTTCATTAATTAATGGAACGAAATTGTTGCATTCATATCTTCCAGTATTTGGAATTTCTGTAAAATTAAAAACTACGCTAGAACTATTAGTTACAGTAATTGTTGCGCCAGAAACTATTGGAACTGTGTTGGTGTAAAAACTTCCTGTTGTGGTAAGTTTTATGGTTTGTTGGTTTCCTGTGGTTCCTTTTTCCCAATTTATAAATGCTTCTACAACAAGTTTTGGTGGTGCTGTATCTAAATCAATATCAACAACATCGGTACAACTTGAAAAAAGTGTAACTAACAATAGTACTAATATTTTATAAGTATTTTTCATGATGATTAAAATTTAAAATTATAACTAACTCCTGGAACTATGCCAAATATTGATGTTTTTACGGCTTCATTCATTCCGGTTTCTGCATTTTGTCTAAATCCAATTGACGCTGCATTTTTACGACCATATAAATTGTAAATGCTAAAAACCCATTCGCTTTGCCATTTTTTGCCTTTATTTTTTCTTGGAGTTAATGTGGCAGAAATATCTAAATGATGGTAAGTAGGAAGACGATTTTCGTTTCTTAAATTATAACTTGGAACTGTTATTCCCAAATATTGATATTGCGCACTCGGATAAGTTACTGGTTGACCAGTTTGCAAGGCAAAATTAGCTCCAAATGTCCATTTTTCTGATAATTTATAAGAGGCAGTTGTGGCCAAATTATGTGTTTTATCGTAAACAGAATTGTACCATTCGCCATTGTTAATTCCTACTTCTTGTGTCGTTCTTCCCGGAGTTTGTTGTTGCGATTTAGACAAAGTATATGATATCCAACCTGTAAGTTTTCCTTCGTTTTTGCGAAGCATAAATTCTAAACCATAAGCACGTAATCTTCCGTTAAGAATTACTTGTTCTATGGCATCATTGGCAATTAAATTGGCACCATCGATATAATCAATTCTATTGGCAACTTTTTTATAAAACGATTCTATTTCAAGAGAATACATGTCATTTTTAAAGTTTCTAAAATAACCAATTGCTACTTGATCTGCTTTTTGAGGTTTTATAAAAGTATCACTTGGCGTCCAAATATCTAATGGTGTTGGAGACGAAGTATTAGAAATTAATTGTAAATATTGAACCATTCTGTTATAACTTAATTTTACAGATTGATTGTCGTTTAATTGATATGCAACTGCTGCTCTAGGTTCTAGATTATTAAAATTGGCAATAGATTCATTTTTTTCAAATGATTTTGTTCCAATTGGTGTTGCAGTTTCATAAACTTGTTGATTTGGATTGTACAAAACCGGATTATTATCTTGGTACACGTTAATATTTGATGTTCCCAAACGGTAAAACAAACTATAACGCAAACCGTAGGAAAGTGATAATTTTTTAGAAACTTCTTGTTCTGCATCAATATAAAATGCTGGTTCAAAGGCATTTTTCTTTTCTAGCTGTTTAAAACTAATTCCAGATGATGCATCGGTTGGTTTTAATGTTCCTGGATTAAAATTGTAATAAATAGCATTTACACCATAGTTTAATTTTAAATTATCTGAAATATAATTCTTAAAATCGTATTTTAAATTGTAGTTCTTTATTCCAGAATCCCATTTAAAACCAACATCTTGAATGGTTAATCCGTAATAATAATCACTGTAAATTAAGGAAAGATTAGAAAATAATTTATCAGAAAATAAATGATTCCAACGCAAGTTTAAGGTTGCATTGCCATATGTATTAGAAAAACTTTTGTTTAAGGTAAAAACATCTCTACCAAAATAACTAGACAAGTAAAAGTTGTTATTTGGGTTTAATTTATAACTGAATTTAGCATTTAAATCGTAAAAGTAAACCGTATTATTCTTTTGTTCTTCGGATAGTTTTAAAAATAAATGAGCATACGAAGCTCTTCCACCAATTAAAAACGAACCTTTATCTTTAACAATTGGACCTTCGGCAAGCAATCTGCTGGAAATTAATCCAATTCCGCCATTCATATGAAATCCTTTACTGCTTCCATCTTTTTGGTAAATATCTAAAACTGATGATGCTCTTCCACCAAACTTGGCAGGAATTCCACCTTTGTACAATTTTAAATCTTTAATTGCATCTGGATTAAAAACCGAGAAAAATCCGAAAACGTGTGATGAATTAAAAATATTGGCTTCGTCTAGCAAAATTAGATTTTGATCTGCACCACCACCACGAACATTAAAACCAGATGCACCTTCGCCAGCGTTTGTAACTCCAGGAAGTAATAAAATAGATTTTAAAACATCTACTTCGCCTAGAACAACTGGCATTTTTTTTATAGAAGCAATTGAGAGTTTGTTAATACTCATTTCAGCTTTTTTAATATTGGTTGCTTTTTTATTTGCATCAATTACAACTTCTTCTAAAACTTCCTCTTCTGAGAAAATTTTAAAATTATTTTTATTGTTTTTATCAAGATTTATGGTTTCTTCTATAGTTTTAAATCCTAGATAGGATATTTGAACCGTATAATTTCCTTTGGGTATTGTTATGGAGTAAAAACCATATTCATTAGTAGTTGTAAAAGAATTTAACTCTTTAATAAAAATATTAACGCCAATTAAAGTTTCATTATTTTTAGCATCGATAATGGTTCCGCTAATTGTAAATTTCTCTTGAGAAAAAGAATTGAAACTAATAAATAGGAGTAAAAATGGAAGGATTTTTTTTAATCTAATCATAAATTGGTTTTTAAATTACAAATTTGACTGTTTACTAAAACAATTGTTACACAACAGATGTTAATGTATGGTTAAATAATTGAAAATAACAAAGCACAGATTTATAATTAAATTGGATTTAAATGTTTAATTATTTCTAATTAAAATTATTTCTAAATATAATTACTAGATAAAAGATTATTTAATGTTCAATGAATTTAATATTTACGGTGTAAAAAAATGATTTGGTTAGATTTAACTATTATTTTAACATACTAATTTCAATAAAAAAGCGTTAATGTATGGTTAAGGAATGGTATTTGATTATAATTATTTAAATACTTTTACAAACCTAATAAGTATAGTAACGCAATGATTTCTAAAAAATTATTTTTACTGGTTTTTATTTTATTTAGTTTTTCTTTTTCGGTTCAAGCACAATTTGAAACCAATAAAAAGAAGATTAAACTTAGTATTGTACCTAAAAAACTTCCACCTAAGCCAGTTGAAGCTCCAAAACCAGTTGTAGAAAAAAAACCAGAAACCAATGTTCCAGCATTAAAATTTGAAAGTGAGTTTAATAAAAAACCAGAAGATGAACTTTTAAAAAGCGTTTCTATAAATTCTAAAGTAGAAATTAAGGAAGGTAAAATTTATGAAGTAAAAAGCGCAAGTGAATTATTTGCCGATAAATTCAATAAAAAAGAAGGAAAAGTAGAAGAGCGATTTAAAAGTGATACCTTTTTAGGTCAGTTTAGTAGCGATTCTAAAACTGTTAGAATTGCTTGTAGAGATCATGAAGCTCCAGATGGCGACAGAGTTAGAATATGGTTAAACGATAAAGTTGCCGTTGAAGAAATTTTATTGGATTCGAGTTTTAAAGAATTGTATCTTGACTTGCAAGAAGGAATAAATAAAATAGAATTTGAAGCATTAAATCAAGGAGAATCTGGACCAAATACTGCTCAATTTACTGCAATAGATAAAAACGGAAAAGTAATTACCAATAACAGTTGGAACTTAACAACTGGAGTAAAAGCCAAAATTATTATTGTTAAGGAAGATGTTTTAAAAGAAGAATAATTTTAATTTATTACTAATTTTTTAGTTTCAATAATTAAATCATTGTAAAAAGTAATGAAATATATTCCTGTTAATAATTTAGAAATTAAAATTTGATTGTTTTCTACTATTCCATCAATAATAAATCTTCCATTACAGTCAATAATTCTATATTTAAAATTATCATTTTTAGATACATAAATAATATCTCTAGCCGGATTAGGATATATTTTTAATGAACTGTCAATTTCATAATTTTGCGTAGATAAATTTTCAGCATAAGCTCTACAAATAGGATCGCCAATAACAATATCCATCCAACCAACTAATCTTGATGCAGCATAAAAACTTTCAGCCATTGTCCAACCATTTCTATATCTGTTAAAAATAATTTTTGGTGATGCAACTGCAACAAGAAGTGGCTCTGTAGTATATCCTTTTACGCCTGTAATTCCTTGTGAAACTAAATTGGCAATTAAAGATTGACCACCAGTTGTAGGTAAAAAAGTTCTTCCACCAGTTGAAACAGCAGTTTCACCAAGTGCGCCAGCTGTGAAAATTAATGAATTGTATGAGTTTGCATTATAATTAGTATCATTACTTCCTCAAGAAACATATCCTTTTAGGTTAGAAAGATTTCCAATAAAGGTATTTGCTGTATCAAATTGTACTGGAATATTTGCTGTTGATAAATCTATAAAAGATTCTTGCATATCAGAATTATATAATCCAAATGGACCTTCGGTTGTAATATTTATTGTATTTCCTAGTTCATAATTTGTTGGATAAATAGAATAGGGTTGAGGTTCATTTGGAAAACCAAAATCGGCACAAGCATCAAGTAAAATATTTCCAGAAGTTACAATTCCATTTGCAAGATTACTTTCTGCTTGTAACGATCTTGTGGTTAGCGCAATAGCATCAGCTTGAGTGTAACCATCTAAACGTGTAACTAAATATCCTCCAAAAACTGAGTTTGAAAATGGAATAGTGCTGTTCCAAAATTTATTGGCATAAGCTTGACCAACAAAAGTATTTCCGTAATCTATATCAGAAATAGATACGATACTTGAAGTTGGACTCGTTTCATAATTTAAAGATGCAATTCTGCTATCAAGACAACAATCTCCACCATAAGGTTTGTTGGGTGTATTGTAAATATTAAAAGGTATTCCTTTTGTTAAAACGATAAAATCTATTTCTGGATGCGTAGTTAAATAATTTTTTAATGGGTTTTCAATGTTTGTAACATAATCTTGAAAACTTATATATTCTAAA
>JAYVKR010000015.1:0-2116 GCA_043768185.1 Flavobacterium sp. | reverse complement strand
ATAAGATGGCAATCTTTAGATATTGATAATGGTTTAATTAATGTTATCAAGCATTTGTATCAAATAGGAATAACTGTTGTTTTTATCCCTTCTTTTCCTTCTTCTCACATAAGAGGAGCAACTTTTTGTGTAAACGACAAACCTTGTATAGCCATAACAGAATATGTAGGTTTTTATCCAACTTTGTGGTTTGCACTTATTCATGAACTTTATCATGTTCTTTTTGATTGGGATAAAATTTTACTATCAAATTATCATATTTCACAAGAAAATAACTTAGATTTTGATAATGAATCACAAAATGAAAAAGATGCAGATATTTTTGCAAGAAAATATTTGTTTTCTAAAGAGAAAATGCAAGAAGCTTATCATTTCATTAACATTCCTGAATTAGTGAGAAATTTTGCAATAACAAATAACGTTGATCCTAGTTTTGTTTATGTATTTTATGCTTTTGATGCACCTAAAAATGATAAATATGCTTGGGGTCGTGCGAAAAAATTTAATCCAAAAACAGAAAAATTAAAAGCTAAACTGCAAAATAATTTTAAAGCTAATAATACGTTTGCAGAACACATTAAAAAAATAAGAAACACTATTTATAATTAGAATTATGAAAATATCTAAATTAAGTTCGGAAGAGTTAAAACAATTAAAACTTTTACAAGGAAAGAAAAATGCTGATTTACTTCAAAAATTAATTTTTGATAAAACTGAAGAACAGATTATAAATAAATTTTCAGACAAGGAACTTGATGCTGAAAATTTAAAAAGAAAATTGGTTGACACAATTGACATGTGGAAAATTAAGAATCTTGATATAAAGATTCTAAGAAAACCAATGGATTATGAAGCGATATTTACACAAGAATATTATCAAGAAATGTTTCGTTTAAATAATTGGAATTATGAAGGCATAATTTCTGAAAAACCTTGGCAAGCTGGACGCTTTACAAAGCAAATCATATATTTTAGATTTTCCCAAGAAGTTTTACCGCTTTTACAAATTATTAATCCTTATATCATAACTGGATTTAGAAGATATAAACACCATCAGTATCTTACACCTGGTTCGAGAATAGAATTGACAAAATTTATTAGTCAGGCTGTCGAACTAATGAAAGAATGTTCTACTTGGAATGAATTTAGGATTAAATATTGCAATATGTATAATGTTCCTTATCAATTAAAATTCATTTTTTAGAAAGTTATTTTATATTCATAGATAAATACAGTAAGACTTTTTTATATATTCAAAAATTTGTTTTTTTGAATTGGATTCCGTTGTTAGTTCGATTTATTTTAAGATATCGGATAACGATTACACGCTTGGCGTCAGTAGCGAACTTCGGAACGAATTATTTTCTTTTAAAGATAAAAATTCTTGCGAAACGCAGTAGTTATTTTATAACTAAATCCGAAATCTTGCCAAAAGGTTGTTAGCAAAGTATTTTATAAATTTAATAATGTTTGATTATTTGGCAAATCATTAGTTTTTAATTCGACGAGATACATTTTTAACTTTTCGGATGTTAAACTTTGGTATTTAGGGTAATTATCTTTGACTTCAATTAATCTATTAAAATAATTTTCTCCAAATTTATCTTGTAGATAGCCAATTTTATTAGATAAATAGTAAAAAGTGTTTTCAGAAAATGAAATATTAAAATTGTCTTTTAAAAAAAACGCTCTTAATATGTTAGCTTCTGTCGTTGGGTTTAAGTTTTTATAAATCGAGCGTTCTTGTAAAATATTTAATTTTTTGCTTTCAATAAATTCATTGTAAAACCTCAAACTATATGAAAAGTTATGTAAATTAATCACAAGTGCGTCATAATTATAAAAACAACCTTTCGCTATACTATTTAATTTATCTTCTTCGTTCAGTTTTACTAGATTGTTTTTAAAAGCCCAATTATTATCAATATTCCAAATATCTATTTCGATATTATTATGTATTAATTTTATACCACCATGTCTGTTAATTTTGTAATTAAATTTATAGTTTTCTATTGTTTCAATTAATAAATCATTTTTCACATCTACGATTATATCAATATCTCTTGATTTTTTTTTATTTATAAAATCTCTAAAATACCCACCAACAACATATGCG
>JAYVKR010000014.1:0-2079 GCA_043768185.1 Flavobacterium sp. | reverse complement strand
AAACTTTACGATAACCCCATAGAAGTGACAAAATTGACGGTTCCGTTTAATTGGAGTTTCATTGTTGGCTTTTCAAGCCCAACGAAACTCTGGCTGTTGTCGGATGTTTTTTTATTTATAAGAAGTTATAATAATTGTCTAATCCTAAATTTAGTTCTTCATATTCATCACTTTTCTCTACAAAATTTAATGCATTATAAATTTTTATCTTTAAACTTTCGTTAAAGTCTTCTTCGTTTATAATAGAATAAATTATTTCAAATAATAAATGTTTATCAATGATATCTTGAGCAACGGTTACTGCAATATTTTCCATTTCTATTACAAATTTATCAGCAAATACATCTAGTCCATTTAGTATTAAAAAGAATAAACCAACTGCAATTGAAGTTCTTTTATTTCCATCGTGAAATCCGTGATTCTTATTGAATGAGTAGACTAAATGAGTTAACTTATCTTCAAAAGTTGGATAATAATCATCATTTTGAATATGATAAATTGGGCTATCTATATAACCGAAATTTTTAACATCTGGAATTCCACCAGAAATTTCTATAATTTTTTGATGAGTTTTTATTATGTATTCTGAAGTAAAATAATTCAATTCCATAATTATCTATCTTTAAGGCGTTTGAATACTTCTTTATTTTCTTCTAATCTTTCTTCTAATGACTTACTTTTTTCACCTAAAAATTTATCAAAATCTTCCGAACTAACTGGATTTACATATTCTTTTAGTTTTACGTGCAAAGCATCTCTAAATACCATATCACGACTAGCCATTAGACTTATTGCTTTTTCTTTTAATGGATGATAAATTGCATTTGTTGATTTTTCAAATTGATTGAAGAGTAAATGAGTTTCTGATAAATTAAATTTTATCTTTTTTTCATTAAATTGTGTTTTCAAATAATCTGCAAAACCGTTTTCAAAACTTGATATTAAATCTAACACTTCGGAATACATAGTATTCCTTATGCTTTCTTTTGCATTTAATTTTAAAATTTGTCTATATTCTTTTGCGTTTTCTTTAAATATACTTTTGTAAATTTTGTCAGTTAATTGAGCATATTTAAATTTATTTTCAATTATATAATGGTCTAGCGCATTGGTAAATTCAAGTCTATAATTGTATTCTCTTATCGCACTTGGCAAAAATTCTTCTTCTCTTTGATTTATAAACTTGGTTTTACCACCCATTTTTTTATTTAAAACATCTATGACAATATCTAAAATTGCTGAACGTAATCCTTTTGCTTTTTCAGAATTATTCATTAGCATTCCTAAATTCAAAAATGCTTTATATGTAAAAATACCTAAACTAGGTGCTTTACTGATTAAGTCAATGTTTTCAATACTTTCGTTAATGTCCCCGACATTTGTGTCGTGGACATTTTCTAAAACAGTTTCTTTAAATCTTTTAAGTCGTAAACCAGTAAAAATTTCATAGCCAGTTTCAGTAAACTCACTTTTATTTTCTTCTAATATCCTTTCAATAGTTCTTGTGTCAACATCAAAATAATTTGCTAATTGTTGTTTTGTAAATCTATATTTATCTTCAAATTTTATTCCGTAAAAACCAACATTATTATATACTTCTTGTATTGCAGTATTATTGTTAAGAATATTTTTTCGGTCAATTAATGAGTTACTTAAATCTTTCATTTTTTAAAATATCTTATTTATTTAATTTAAATGCAAATGTAATGAAAATTCTTTGTTTTTCTGTTGCTCGAAAATATCCGTTAACTAGTAAATATAAGAAAGTTCTTGCGTTTTTAACATTTTTTTATGTTGATTGCACTTTCAAATATTTATCAAATTTAGTATTATTTTTTTTAAATACAAATAATTATTAATTTTTTTTATAAATCATCTTTTTTGTTTACCTTGCTTACTAGCTGGTCTAGTGGACTTTGTATTTTATCTACTATTCTACTGGTAAGGTGTGTGTAGATGGTTGTGGTTTTGATGCTTGCATGTCATAGAAACTGTTGAACTAAACCTACGGTAGCTGTGATACCGAAAATTTTGTATTTTGCAAATCTAATTAAATATATCTAATATGAAAAAAAAAAA
>JAYVKR010000013.1:0-4671 GCA_043768185.1 Flavobacterium sp. | reverse complement strand
TTGATTTTAATAGTAACGATTTAAAATTTTTACTCAACTACAAGCTTTGACACAAATCTTTTAGAATCAGAATTTAAAATAACTATGTAAGTACCAGATTTTAAGTTGGAAACATTTATTTTTTCTGAAATTGATTTTAACTTTTTGCTTTGAACTTTTCTACCTAACAAATCATAAATTTCTAAACTTGCATTTTCAAAATTTATATTTTCAGACGTTAGAAAAGTAAATTCATTAGATGTTGGATTGGGATATAAAACTATTTTTCTTGCATTATTTTCAGATATTCCTAATGTTTGCAATACATCTCCATACCAACCGCCACGACAACCTGTAGAAATATAAATTCTATTACTAACTTTCATATCACCTTCTATATTGCCAATAATTCCTTCTGGTATATTTAACGTACCTAAATCTGTAAAAGTTAAACCCAAATCGTAAGAAATAAAAATACTCTCTACAGAACCAATTTTACCATATACTATTAAGGATGCAAAACTTTTGCCAGCTTCAATTTTTCCAAAACCAAAAGCATATACTTCATTAATTGTAGTAAGAGTTGTCCAAGTTGTGCCACCATCTGTAGAATGCCAAAGTTTTCGTAAATCTGGTGTAGGATCATTTTGCAAAATATAATTATTAAAAGGTGCAAACCAAATATCGTTTTCTATAAACGGATTTACTTTTAATTTTCCTTCGCCTGTAATTGGTAAAATTCCTGTGCTCATTGCTGTCCAATTGGCGCCACTATCAGTTGTTCTCCATAATTTGGTTAAAAAAGTAGAGTCTTCCATTGCATAAAAATAAAATTTTGAACCATTTACTTTATCACTTTCTAATAATTTTCCTATTGCAAAAGTGGAGTTAAATGAAAATCCAAAACTACCATTGGCAAAATTTATGTTGTTACAAGTGGTCCAATTTATTCCACCATTGGTAGTGAATCGAGGAAAATTTTTAACAGGATTTGAACATCCAGAAATTGTACTTGTATTATTCGGAATCCAAACAAAATTAGTAGGATTTGTTGATGAAACTGCAATATTTCCACCCCAAGGTGCATCATTACAAGAATTAGGATTAGTCCAAAATGGTTGCCAAGTTGTACCACCATCATTGGTTTTTAAAAATCTATTAACTGTGGTAGGATTAAAATAATCTTGACCAATAAATGCCATTGTATTTGGGTTTTGAAAACTATAATCCATAGAAATAGATGCTCCAAGTCCTAAAGTTGGATCTAATTTAGTTACACTTGCATTATCAAGATTGGTATATTTTAATGCTAAAACATCCATTACATTGGCAAATAGCGGTGTTGCATTTGGTAATGGTGGCGATATCATACTGTTTACACAAAGAATTTCTAAATCTTTCATAACATTTTGCGAAGAAATTATAGCAGGATTGGCAGTAATATCTTCTATTTTTAAAACGCCGTTACCGCTTGTCATCCACAATTTCTTATTGTCACTTTCGTCAAATGCTATATCGCCAACCCAATCGTAACCTTCGCCAATCCAACTAATTGGTGCTGTAAAACTTGATGCTTGGTATTGGTTTAAACATCCTTGATACCCAGAATCACCTTCAAATGTTAAAATTTTCCAATTAGGAAATTGAGCATCAAAATTTTCGGTATAAAATATTTTTCTAGGCATTGTTCCTCGAATACCAAGATAAACTGTATTGGGAAAATCTGGACGAATTGTAACTGCATTATACATGTATTTTCCGTAAAAAGGACAACCATAATTAGTTGTAATTCCTGGTGTTTTGTTAGACCAATTTCCACTGCAATCACTATTATTTGGAATAAATTGCCACATTTCGCCATCATTATATCCATCGCCATCTTGCATAGTGGCAACAATTAATTTATTATTTGAAAAAACAGCTCTTACCGGATTGTACAAATTTATATCAAAACCATTTTCTAGAAAACACCATGAAGTGCCACCATCATTACTTCTATAAATTCCACCATCTATTAATCCAACATAAATATTTTTAGAAACGATTTGCGAATTAACAACTTGAGTAGCTGTTGGATCAAAAACTACAAAACTTATTCCGCCAGCAACTGGTAAACCTCCATTTCCTCCAATTGCTGTAAATGAAAGTATTTTGTTCCAAGTTGTTGCGGCATTTGTAGTCTTGTACAATCCAGATAATCTTGTGCCACAAAAAACCACGTTAGAATTATTTGGATCAATCGCAATTCGTTCGCCAGCGCAACGCCAATCTCCGTTTCCGTAAACTTTTATGGTTGCATCCCAACCTTGATTTACAGTCCAAGTTTGTCCATCATTTATAGATTTTAGCATGTAAGATTCAAAGCCATAATTTCCAGAAAGTGCATAAATTACTTGTTTAGTTCCAGATGTTGATTTGTCTATTGCAAAACTTTCTACACTTGAAATGTCTCTTTGATTTAAAGTAATTAAATCATCAAAAAGATTTATCCACTTTTGATTGGTGTTATCGTATTTAAAAACACCACCTACATCGGTACGAACATATTTTGTATTAGATGTTGGATTTATTGTAATTCCGTCCACGTAACCCATTCCGAGTGTCGATACATTTTTCCAATTGACTTGTGCAAAAGCATTGGAAACTACTAATAATATTGAAATTTTTATTAAAATATACTTTTTCATAATTTTATGTTTTAAAATTGAACTAAACCATTAGATTTTTTTTAAACCATTAAGAAAATTAAGGTCATTAAGTCTTGAAATAAAATAATTTACTAAATAGTATTAAAATTATTTTTTTATGATTTTAAATATTGAATTATCCAATTTTAAAAAATAAATTCCAGTTTGAAATTTTGAAAAATCAATTTTGTTAGTAGAATTTTTTTCCGAATAAACCACCTGTCCTAAACTATTTCTAATTTGAATATTTTCAATAGTTTGATAATTTTCAATAAACAAATAATCAGAAACTGGATTTGGAAAAACTTTAATAATAGTATTTTCTTCTGTGTTTATTGATAAAGTACTTTGAAATTCATAACATCCAATGTCAATAAATCCATTTGATAACCTAATATTACCATCTTTATCTGTTAAAGGAGCATTTGTTGTAGAACCAGCATTTATTGCCAAACTTGTAGATAGAATATGAAAATTGGCGAGCGTAAAATTTGCAGAAGCATTTACAAAATTAGCATTTCCATATACATTATTAGTTCCTACAGGATTTGCCAAGTTTGCATTATTTGTAATTAAATTGTATTGCGAAGTAATATTAGAAGTTGTTTGAGGATAAGCAAAAATTGGAGGAACTGATCCAGTTGGCGAAACTATATTATTTAAAAAAGTAATATTTGAGGCACTAAAAGCAGTTAATTCGCCTTCTTGAGTTGATGAAGATTGACAATTTTGATAAGAAGTATTATTAACGACAATTACATTATCGCTTTCAAAACAATGAATTCCACGAGCGCCATTATCAAAAACCAAATTATTGGCTACATAAGTTATACCGTTGTAAATTCCCAGTGTTGAATTATTTTGAGTATTTCGTCCGTCATCAATAATAATTCCGTTTCCATCTGTGATTGAACCTACTACAAAAAACGGAATATAATTTTCATTTCTAAAACAAGTATTTCCAATTATAAAATTTTTAATTCCATTAAAATTATCAGAATTCCAATTTTGATACATAGAAATTCCGCTATTTCCGTAAGGTGCATACCAACCACATTGCGATATTATATTATTTTCTATTGTTGTATAATCGGCATTGTAAGTATAAATTCCGCCACCACCACATTTAGATATCGTACAATTTCTAACTATATTATGGTGTGGTCTATTGGTTTCATTATTAAACTCAGTATTAATTGCAATTCCGTTTCCAGATGTTGCAGGATTTCCTATATTTAATTGTTGTTCTTGTGCGTATGACAAAGTAATATTATCGTTATTTCCTATAATAGTTATACCGTCAATAATAATATAATCGCAACCATTAATTGCAAATCCACCCCAATTGGTACTATTTAATTGTAAAATTGGAGTTTCTCCAGGATAATTTTTAAAAGTTATAGGATTTGTTGCTGTTCCAGAAATTGTTAAATATGCTATAAGACTTTCTGGATAGGTTTTGGTATAAATTCCGTTTCTAATTAAAACTGTATCACCAGGTGCAACAGCATAAGTTGCTCTTTCAATAGTTTGAAAGGAAGTTGTGATAGTCAATCCATCGTTTTCATCGTTACCGCTTGGACTTACATAATAATTTATTGCAAATGAATTCATTGACGCAATTGCAAAAAGAAGTAGGAATTTTCTTTTCATAACTAGTTTGTTTAAATTAATAAGTAGTTTAGGGTTATTCAAAATTCTGAAAATTAGCCCATTAACAAAATAAACAATTGTTAAAATTTTATTGCGAAATGTGTAAAAATGAAAAATCCCAATTTAAAAATTTTCAAAATTGGGATTTATTATGCTTAAAACCTCTTAAATCTAACTTTTAACTTACAAATGAATTACTTCACCATAAGCATCGGCAACAGCTTCCATAACTGCTTCACTCATAGTTGGATGTGGATGAATTGTTTTTAAAATTTCGTGTCCTGTAGTTTCTAGTTTTCTTGCTACAATTGCTTCGGCAATCATATCTGTTACACCAGCACCAATCATGTGG
>JAYVKR010000012.1:0-6817 GCA_043768185.1 Flavobacterium sp. | reverse complement strand
AAAAATCAAATTCAAAAAAATCCTCCATCGAAAATCCTTCGACTGCGCTCAGGAAGACAAAATCAAATTCAAAAATCAAATTCAAAAATCAAATTCAATTTCAATAACTATATTTGTAACTCAATTTAAATTTTATGAAATACTTATTGTTTTTTTTCTTTTCCATTTTTTCTTTTGGTCAACAAATTGATAAAGTTGATTTTATAAAATGTGATGCAACTGTTTCATTAGATTTTGATAAGAAATCAGTTTCTGCAATGGTAAAATATGAATTTAAAGTAAATAAAAATAGTGATTCAATTAAAATTGATGCTATTAATATGGAATTTTATAATGTTGAAATAAATAATAAACTAGTAAAATTTACTAATAATAAAAAACAGTTACTATTATTTGAAGGATATAAATTAGGAATTAATACAATTACTTTTTCATATTCTGCAACTCCAAAACAAGCATTATATTTTACAGGAATACATGAAGATTTGCAAATATGGACACAAGGTCAAGGTAAATACACAAGTCATTGGTTACCAAGTTTTGACGATGTTAATGAAAAGGTAATTTTTAATATAAATGTAATTTTTGATAAAGAATATGAAGTTATTTCTAATGGAAAATTTATAAAAAACACAGAAAATAAAGCATACAAATCTTGGAGTTATAAAATGCAAAAACCAATGTCTTCCTATTTAGTAATGCTAGCAATAGGAAAATTTGAACATAAAACAGAAAAATCCAACTCTGGAATTAAATTAGAAAATTATTACCAATATAAAGATTCTATAAATTATCAATACACTTTTAAAGATTCTAAAGCAGTTTTCGATTTTCTTGAAAAAGAAATAGGAGTAAAGTATCCTTGGCAAGTTTATAGACAAATTCCTGTTGAAGATTTTCTTTATGCAGGAATGGAAAACACTTCCTCAACAATTTTTGCACAAGATTTTATTGTAGATGAAAACGGATTTAACGATAGAAATTATATTAATGTAAATGCACACGAATTGGCTCATCAATGGTTTGGCGATTTTGTAACTGCAAAATCTGGTAAACACCATTGGTTACAAGAAGGTTTTGCTACTTATTATGCACTTTTAGCAGAGCAAAAATTATTTGGTGAAGATTATTTTTATTATCAATTATATAAAAATGCCGAACAATTAAAAGAAGCTGCAAAAACAGATACAATTCCTGTTATGAATGAAAAAGCAAGTTCTTTATCATTTTATCAAAAAGGTGCTTGGGCTTTACATACCATAAGAGAAGCAATTGGTGAGAAAAAATTTAACAAAGCGGTTAAAACCTATTTAAAAAAATATAAATTTAAAAATGTAGAAACTTCCAAATTTTTAGATGAAATTGCTAAAGTTTCTGATTTTGATATTGTAAAGTTTCAAAAAGAGTGGCTTGAGGATTATCATTTTCAAAATAATGAAGTGGATGAATTATTAAATAAAAACGAATTTATTAGAAAATTAATAGCGGTTAAAAGTTTAAAAAGTAAACCGTTTGTTGAAAAAGAAAGCTACTTTAAACAACTTATGGCAAGTAATGCTTATTATCCTTTAAAAAAGGAAGTTATTTATCAAATGGTTTCAGTTCCATTTGAAGATAAAAAAGAAATATTAAAAATTGCAATGAATACTAATGATTTAGAGGTTCGTCAAGCTGTTGCCGAAATTTTCAATACAATTCCATTATCATTTAAAGAAGACTATGAAACATTATTAAATGATAAATCGTATGATACTAAAGAAATCGCTTTTGTAAAGTTATTTACAAGTTTTCCTAACAATCAAGCTAACTATTTAGAAATTGCAAAAGATTGGATTGGTAAAAATGATAAATCACTTCGAATAACTTTTTTAACTGCTTATCAAACATTTAAAGATGCAGATAATGATTTCAAAATAAAATATTACAGTGAATTGGTTACTTATTCTTCTCCAAAATACGAAAGCTCTATACGAATGAATGCATTAGAAAATGTATTAGAATTAAATTCAAATGATGAAAATGTTTTAAAGAATTTGGTAAATGCAACTACACATCATAAATGGCAATTTGTAAAATATGCTCGAGATAAAATAAGGGAATTACTAAAAAAAGATAATTTTAAAGAAATATTTATTAATATGATTTCAAAACTAAATCTTGAAGAACAAAGTCAATTAAATAGATTAATTAATTGATAAAACAAATTAATTTTAGTAAAAACACAATTACAAATACACTATTTATTTAAAATATATGTAGTTCATCGAGTTTTACAGTTTTATAGCGAATTTTTTTTTTTTAATAATTCTTTGTTTGTTCATTTGCGATGTGAATAACTCAAATTAATAAAATTTAATTATATGAAAACAAATAAACTTTTAATTCTTTTCGTTGCAACTTTATCTTTAATGTTTACAAATTGTAGTAAAACAGAAGATGCTACTCCAGAAGATGTTTTTACTTTTGGTAGCTCAATTACTAGCAATTTTAGTGGAAAAATTGTTGACGTTAACAGTCAACCAATTTCAAATGTAACAATTAAAATGAGTGGTAAAACTGTTTCTACTGATGCTAATGGAGAATTTACTTTATCTAACGTTTCAGTATTAGAACACTTTGGATTTATGACTGCTACAAAAACAGGTTTTTTAGATGGTTCTAGAACTGTTTTTCCTCATGATGGTTTAAATACAGTTGAAATAATGTTATTACCAATGGATATTTACACAACAATTCAAACTGGTATTGTATCTACAGTAACATTACCTAACAGTACTAAAGTAATTTTTGATGGTGCATTTATGACAGAAAATGGTACAGCTTACAATGGAAGTGTTTCTGTTATAGTAAACGATTTGCCTTCTAATGATCCTAACGTATTTAAAAAAATGCCAGGTAATTTAATTGGAACAAGAACTGACGGTTCTATTTCTGGTATGGAAACTTATGGTATGTTAAATGTTGAAATGAGAGGTTCTAACAACCAAAAAATACAAATTGCAACAGGTCATTCTGCAAATATTTCTTTACCAATTGCTCCTAACCAATTAGACGACGCTGCAACAACTATTCCTTTATGGCATTTTAATGAAACTTCAGGATTATGGGAAGAGCAAGGTTTTGCAAGAAGAATAGGAAGCAATTATGTTGGAAATGTATCTCACTTTTCTTGGTGGAATAATGATTCAGCTTATGTAGTTGCTAAATTAAATGTAGTTGTTACCAATTTTGATACAACACCTGTAAATGGAGTAAGAGTAACAATTTCTAGAGCTTCTGGAAGTACTGGTGATGTTTTAATGGATTTAGGTATTACTGGAGCAAACGGTACATTATCTGCTGGAGTTCCTAAAAATGAAGTGTTAACTTTTAGAGCATACACACCAGATGGTACATTAATTAATACTCAACTTTTACCAGCTTCAAACTTATCAGTAAGAACAGTTTATGTTGTAATTCCTGTATCTAATTTAACTAGTACAACAAATTCTTCTAATAACTAGAAAGTAATTTAAGCTATAAAAAAAAGTGTCTTGTTATAATTTAACAAGACACTTTTTTTGCTTTAAATTCTAGGTATATAATTTATTATGAGTTTATATTTGAAACTAATTAACTGGTTATTTAAATTTATAATTACAAAATTCCACTAACTTCACTTTTTAAATAACTCAAAGCAACTGTACTTGGCGATTCACTTTCTAGTAAACCAGTTAATATTGCTTCTCTTAATTTATCCGAAGAATAAATAGTTTCATTAACAGCTGTTTTTCTAATAGTTTGAATAATTGTATTTTTTGCAGTTAAAATCATTCTCCAAGTTTCATCAGAAATATAAATTTGTTGGGCCAAATTATGTTCAAACTCTTGCTCTATATTTTGTATTAACAAATTAGAATAATTAATTTTGTCATTATTTAATGGAGCAACTCGTATCATTAATTTAGAAGGATGAATTCGTTCTAAGTACAAAGTTAATCGTTCATAAGCTTGTAATTTAATTGGTAACGAAAGCTTTTGATTTTCTTTTTGAACCAGCCAACGTCTAGTATTTTGCTGATCTTTAAAGTAAGAATTAAATAAATTATAAGCAACTGCGCCAGTAACTATTGCTGGTAAAGTATAAAATGCTAATTCTAAAATTTTATCTGTATTCATATAAATATTAAAATTGTATTAAGGGTTGTTTTTTTAAAAACCATTTACGGTCACGATCAATTTGATTTTCTACAGTATATTTTTTTTCTTGAGTATTCACATTTAACTGTCCAAAATAGGTTGTTTTACCTTCTTCGATTACAAATTTCACATCTAATGGAATTTCAAATTTCATTATTTTGTTAGTAGCAATATCAAAAATTTTAATCTTGGCAAATTTATATTTTCCTTTTGGTTTTACTACACTAAATAAATAATAGGTTTTGTTTTTTTTATTGTAATCACCATAAGAATATTTATAGGTAAACGAATCACTTAAATTAGGATAATCACTAACTGCCTGTAAATCGTCAGTATAAAAAAAAGTGTAAACGCCATAAGTTTTATTTACAATACAAACTGTTCCTACAACCATTCCTTCTTTGTTGCTTACATTATATATTGTTTTTAAATTTTTAGAAGGTGAAGAACATCCTAAAACAAATAATAAAACAAACGAATACATACCAATTTTTAACTTCATAATTTTTAATTTTAGCTTTTGAATTTTATTTGGTTAAAAGAAATTGAGGTAAACAAAAATAGTTAATAATTATGATACAAAAAATTGTAATTCAAGTTTAGTAAGACTAATTTTGTAATTAATCAAAAATAATATCGAATTTAATAGTAAATGCAAAAATACATAAGCCAACTTAACGAAGCACAGCAAGAACCAGTTCTACAAAAAGATGGTCCAATGATAATTATTGCTGGCGCAGGTTCTGGTAAAACTAGAGTTTTAACTATTAGAATTGCCTATTTAATGAGTTTGGGTGTTGATGCATTTTCAATATTGGCATTAACATTTACCAATAAAGCAGCACGCGAAATGAAAAAACGTATTGCAGAAATTGTTGGAACCAACGAAGCCAAAAATCTTTGGATGGGAACTTTTCACTCTGTTTTTGCTAGAATTCTTAGAAGTGAATCAGATAAATTAGGTTATCCATCTAACTTTACTATTTATGATACGCAAGATTCTGTTAGATTAATTTCTGCCATTATCAAAGAAATGCAATTGGATAAAGATGTTTACAAACCCAAACAAGTGCTTAGCAGAATATCTTCTTATAAAAATTCTCTAATTACTGTAAAAGCATATCTAAACAATCCAGAGTTGCAAGAACAAGATGCAATGAGTAAAAAGCCACGTTTGGGCGAAGTATATCAAAATTATGTAGACAGATGTTTCAAATCTGGAGCAATGGATTTTGACGATTTACTATTAAAAACCAACGAATTACTAAATCGTTTTCCAGAAGTTTTAGCCAAATATCAAAACCGTTTTAGATATATTCTTGTAGATGAGTATCAAGATACCAATCATTCTCAGTATTTAATTGTGAGAGCTTTGTCTGATAGATTTCAAAACATTTGTGTAGTTGGCGATGATGCACAAAGTATTTATGCTTTTCGTGGTGCCAATATTAATAATATTTTGAATTTTCAAAAAGATTATGAAAATGTAAAAACATATCGATTAGAACAAAATTATAGATCTACAAAAAATATTGTAGAAGCTGCAAATTCAATTATAGATAAAAATAAAACCAAACTAGACAAGATAGTTTGGACTGCCAACGATTTTGGCAATAAAATAAAAGTACAAAGAAGTATTACCGATGCAGAAGAAGGTAGATTTGTAGCCGCAACAATATTTGAAGAAAAAATGCGCAACCAAATGAACAATGGCGATTTTGCTATTCTTTATAGAACCAATGCTCAATCTAGAGCAATGGAAGATGCGCTTCGCAAAAGAGATATTCCGTATAGAATTTATGGTGGTTTGTCTTTTTATCAACGAAAAGAAATTAAAGACGTTTTATGTTATTTAAGATTGGTTATTAACCCTAAAGATGAAGAAGCATTAATTCGTGTAATAAATTATCCAGCAAGAGGAATAGGCGATAGTACGGTTGAAAAGCTTACGGTTGCAGCCAATCATTACAAACGATCCATATTTGAAGTGATGGAAGTTATTGACAAAATAGATTTAAAACTAAATGCTGGAACCAAAGCCAAATTGCAAGATTTTGTAATGATGATAAAGAGTTTTCAAGTAATAAATGAAAATCAAGATGCCTTTTTCTTGGCAGATCACGTTTCTAAAAAAACTGGATTGGTGCAAGAATTAAAAAAAGATGGAACACCAGAAGGAATTGCAAGAATAGAAAATATAGAAACATTATTAGGCGGAATAAAAGATTTTATAGAAGGTCAGCGTGAAATTGATGGTGCTCGTGGTGCTTTATCAGAATTTATGGAAGATGTTGCTTTGGCTACCGATTTAGATAAAGATACTGGCGATGAAGATAGAGTAGCGTTAATGACAATTCACTTGGCCAAAGGTTTAGAGTTTCCAACCGTTTTTGTAGTAGGATTGGAAGAAGATTTGTTTCCAAGTGCAATGAGTTTAAATACCAGAAGCGAACTAGAAGAAGAACGAAGATTATTTTATGTTGCTTTAACACGTGCAGAAAATCAAGCTTATTTAAGTTATGCACAATCAAGATACCGTTGGGGAAAACTTGTAGATAGTGAACCATCTAGATTTATTGAAGAAATAAAAGAAGAATATTTAGAATATGTAAACCCAATAGATTCTGGAGGTTACAGA
>JAYVKR010000011.1:0-4267 GCA_043768185.1 Flavobacterium sp. | reverse complement strand
AAATTTTTAAACATTTTATTATTTTTCTAATAAGTTGATTTTATTATCTCTACAATCAGCAATTAACTGATCTATTTTTTCTTCGTTTAAATGTTCTTGATAAAAATCGCCTAGTTGCATCATTGGTGCGTAACCGCAAGCGCCAAGACATTCTACGCCACGAACTTCAAATAATCCGTCTGGTGTTGGTTCTCCAACTTTTACACCTAGTTTATTGCAAGTGTAATCCATTAAATTTTCTACACCATTAAGACAACACGGTCCAGTTTGACAAAATTCAAACATATATTTTCCAATTGGTCGTTGGTTGTACATTGTATAAAACGAAACAACTTCATATACCTCAATAGGTTTTATGTTTAAAATTTCGGCAACTTTGTCTTGCAAATCAAAGCTTAACCAATGGTTGTGAGCATCTTGAACTTCGTGCAAAATTGGTAATAAAGCCGATTTTATTTTATCTGCTGGATAATGACTGATTAATTCATTAATGCGAGTCATTAATGCATCCGTTATATTTATCTCTTGTTTGTATTGTGTTCTTTCCATTTTTTTAACTGTATATTGTATAATGTAAATTGTATACTGTTTTTACATTATACTTTTGTCATTATACATTTTTTTCAATATACATTATACTATTATTATGCATCAAGTTCTCCTGCAATTACATTTAAACTTGATAATATTACGATGGCATCTGATAATAATGCGCCTTTAATCATTTCTGGATATGCTTGATAGTAGATAAAACAAGGTCTTCTAAATTTTAATCGATATGGTGTTCTACTTCCATCTGTTACAAGATAAAATCCTAATTCTCCGTTTCCACCTTCTACTGCGTGATAAATTTCTGCAACTGGAACAGGCACTTCTCCCATTACAATTTTGAAATGATAAATTAGCGATTCCATATTATTATATACATCTTCTTTTGGTGGTAAATAATAATCTGGAACTTGAGCATGGTATTCATTTCCTGCTGGCATTTTGTCTAATGCTTGACGAATAATACTTAAACTTTCCCAAACTTCGGCATTACGAACGCAAAATCTATCGTAAGTATCACCAGATTTTCCTACTGGAACAATAAAATCAAAATCTTCATAAGACGAATAAGGTTCAGACACTCGAACATCATAATCTACTCCTGCAGCACGAAGATTTGGACCTGTAAATCCGTAAGCCATAGCTTTTTCGGCTGTTATTGGTCCTACATTTACTGTTCTATCAATAAAAATTCTATTTCTTTCAAAAAGATTTTCAAATTCTTTCCAACAAACTGGAAATTCTTCTAAAAACACTTCTAATTTGCGAAAAGCTTCTGGTGACCAATCTCTTTCGAAACCACCAATTCTTCCCATATTTGTTGTTAAACGAGCGCCACAAATTTCTTCGTAGATTTCGTAAATTTTTTCTCTAAATTGAAATACGTAAAGGAAACCAGTATATGCTCCAGTATCTACACCAAGAATTGAATTACAAATAATGTGATCTGTAATTCGTGCCAATTCCATTACAATTACTCTAAGATATTGAGCACGTTTAGGTACTTCAATATCTAATAATTTTTCCATTGTCATCCACCAAGCCATATTGTTTATTGGCGATGAGCAATAATTCATTCTATCTGTTAATGGTGTAATTTGGTAAAACGGACGATTTTCTGCAATTTTTTCAAAAGCACGATGAATGTAGCCAATTGTTGGTTCGGCTTCAATAATACGTTCACCATCCATTAAAAGAATATTTTGAAAAATTCCGTGTGTTGCTGGATGCGTTGGTCCTAAATTTAAGATAGAAAGTTCGCTTCCATCGTCGTTTAGTTGCTCTTCTATTCTTTTAGCATAGCGATGCTCTGGTGTTAATAATAAGTCTGACATTTATAATGTTGAGTTATGTATTTTTTCTTCAATTTCTATTTTAAGGTTTGGAAGTTTATTTATAACAATACTCCAAATATTTTCTTCAGAAACGCTGTCGTAAGCGTGAATGATTTGGTTTCTCAAACCACTAATTCTTCTTGCATTTGTTATACTAAATTCAGAATTTACTTTTAAAATTCTATTCACTGCTTCGCCAATAATTTCTAAATTTCTTTCAATTGCTCTTTTTGGTAAACTATTTTTCTCATAATTTGAAAACATTTTGTCTTCTACAATAAAAAAACTATCTATTTCTTCTATGGCTAATTTTATATCGTATAAAGATTTTAAAATTTTTTCATCCATAAATTAATTTCTTTTCTCTGTCTACAACTTTTCTAAATATTGGATTTTTAATTGCCTGATTTTCTACCAAATCAATTTGTCTATTAAAAAGTAATTCTAGCTTTTCTTTTAAATCCATATAATTATCAAAATAATCTTTTAAATCTATTGTTGAAAATTGAATTAACATATCGATATCACTTTTTTCGTCAAACCGTTCTGTTAAAATAGATCCAAATAAAAATAATTGCTTAACATTATGATTAATGCAAAGTTGAATTAATTCTGCCTTATTTTGATCTATTATTTTCATTTAATTATTTGTAGTTGTTCTTCCAAAGAATCTATCGTCTTTATCTGTTCTTCCAGAATCTTCCATTGGAAATTCTTTTCGCATTGGGAAGGAAATCATTTCATCCATATTTAAAATACGTTTTAATTGTGGATGATTTTTAAAATTAATTCCATAAAAATCCCAAGCTTCACGTTCCATCCAATTGGAAGATAGAAAAATATCTGATATAGTATCAATTTCTGGTGTTCCGTTTAAATATGCTTTTACTCTAATTCGTGTGTTTTCAACCCAGTTATGTAAATGATACACAATCGCAAACTGATGATTATCATCGTTATCTGGATAATGAATTCCACATAAATCGGTTAAAAAATGAAAATTTAAATCTTGATTTTCTTTCAGAAATATAATTACTTCTCTAACAGAATTAGGATTCACTTCAAATGTAAAAATATCTTTTTGCATAGTAAAAGCAAATGCTTTATCACCAAATTCTTGTGTAACTTTTTCTTGTATGTTTGTAGTTTCTAAAGCCATATTATAGGTTGTAAGAAGCTAATAATTCTAAATATTCTGGCGAACTTCTTCTTCTTACAGATTCGTTTCTAACCAGTTCTTGTAATTGCATAACGCCATCAACAATTTGTTCTGGTCTTGGCGGACAACCTGGAACGTAAACATCTACAGGAATAACTTTATCAATTCCTTGAAGCACAGAATACGTATCGAAAATTCCTCCTGAACTTGCACAAGCTCCAACTGCAATTACCCAACGAGGTTCGCTCATTTGTTCGTAAACTTGACGTAAAATAGGCGCCATTTTTTTAGAAATAGTTCCCATTACCATTAACATATCTGCCTGTCTTGGTGAAAAACTTACTCTTTCAGATCCAAAACGTGCTAAATCGTAATGCGATGCCATTGTTGCCATAAATTCTATACCGCAACAAGACGTTGCAAATGGCAAAGGCCAAAGAGAATTTGCTCTTGCCATACCAACAACATCATTTAATTTTGTAGCGAAAAAACCTTCACCAACTACTCCTTCTGGTGGAGCAACCATATTTGTTTTAGTTTCCATTTTTAAAATTTGATATTTAATATCTAAAATTTAAAATTAATTATTCCCAATCTAATGCTTTTTTCTTGATAATGTAAAAGAAACCTATAAGTAAAAGCATCATAAAAAGTACCATTTTTATCATTCCGTCTATTCCTAATTCTTTAAAATTTATTGCCCAAGGATATAAGAAAATTACTTCAACATCAAACAATACAAAAAGAATAGCTACTAGAAAATATTTTACAGAAAAAGGAATTCGTGCATTTCCTTGAGATTCAATTCCGCATTCAAAGTTTTTATCTTTGTTTACAGAGCTTCTTTTAGGTCCAAGTTTACTGGATATAAATATCATTCCAACTACAAATCCAATGGCAAGAATTGCTTGCATAAGTATTGGAAAATAGTCCATTTGTGTTGATTGCATTTTAAAAAATTTTAATTTAAACTAAAATAGTTACAAATATACATTGCATTATTTAATTCACAATAAACACACGTTAAACGTTTACTATTTATTATGAAAAAACGCCTATTTAAACCAATTCTAAATAAAAATATAGTTGTATAAAAAAACGCCTCAACTTTAAATTGAGACGTTTGTTTTAGAGGTAATCAAAAAATAATATATATTAGTCTTCGATAACTGCTACTTGTGCAGCTACTTTACCTTTTCTTCCTTCTTCTTCTTCGTAAGAAACT
>JAYVKR010000010.1:0-2685 GCA_043768185.1 Flavobacterium sp. | reverse complement strand
CAACTTTGCAATAAAAGGAGCATTTGGTTTTTATTTTTAATTTAAAGCGCTTTCCAATCGTCCATTTCAAGAATTTATCTAAAAATGGTAATTTTGTAAAAAGTAAAAAGAGCTTCTATGGTCGCTTTTTTACTTCAACAAAATTTGCCATATTTATATAAATTGCTTTTCATTACCACTTGGGCTAATACACATTATTCTTATGAAAGAAGCAATAAATTATCTATCTAAAAAAGACCAAACATTACTTCATATTCTAGAAAATCTTGGCAATCCTATAATTTTAAAACGTGAAGAAGGATTTGCATCAATGTGTCATATTATTTTAGAACAACAAGTTTCTATTGCATCTGCACAAGCTTGCTACACTAAATTGCAAAATTATTTTATAGAAATAAATCCAACAAATATTTTAAATGCAACAGACCAAGAACTTAAAAACTGTGGCATTTCACGACAAAAAATTATTTATTTAAAAGATTTAGCATTAAAAGTTAGTACTAATGAAATAGATTTTACAAGTTTTTCAACTAAAACAGAAGCACAAATTCGTGCCGAATTAATAACAATAAAAGGCGTTGGCAATTGGAGTATCGAAGTTTATTTAATGTTTTGCCTTCAAGCACCAGATATTATTCCACTTGGAGACATTGCCATAAAAAATACCTTAAAAGAATTATACCATTGCCAAACCATTGAAGAAATGGAAACCATTTCTAATAATTGGAAACCATTTAGAACTTTTGCATCTTACACCATTTGGCATTATTATTTAAAAAAGAGAGATAAGATTTAAATATATTGTGTGTTAAGAAATAATTTTCAGTTATATGTTAACTCAATTTAACATTTGTTTTTTATATAAATCACACAATTTGCAATAGTTCTTAAAAATTTGTTATTTTTGCACGCGATAAAATTTATTATAAAATTATATTTATGGAATCAATTATGATTTATGTGCCAATAGTTATGGCAATCATCGGTTTGCTATTTATGGCTGCCAAAAGAAGTTGGGTTTTAAAACAAGATGCTGGAGATGGTAAAATGAAAGAAATTTCAGATTACATTTACGAAGGTGCATTGGCTTTCCTAAAAGCAGAATACCGATTATTAGCAATATTTGTAGTATTAGCAAGTATAGTTTTAGCTGGAGTAACATTTATTCCAGGTGTAAAAACACATTTATTAATAGTTGTAGCATTTGTTTTCGGAGCATTTTTCTCTGCATTAGCTGGAAATATGGGAATGAAAATTGCTACAAAAACCAATGTTAGAACAACACAAGCTGCTCGTACTAGTTTACCACAAGCACTAAAAGTTTCTTTTGGTGGTGGAACAGTAATGGGATTAGGAGTTGCTGGTTTGGCAGTTCTTGGTTTAACAGGTTTCTTTATTATATTGTACAACCTATTTATGGGCGGAACTTGGACAAATACTGAAGACATGACCAAATTGTTAGAAACACTTGCTGGTTTCTCTCTTGGAGCAGAATCTATTGCATTATTTGCAAGAGTTGGTGGTGGAATATATACAAAAGCTGCCGATGTTGGAGCTGATTTAGTTGGAAAAGTTGAAGCTGGAATTCCAGAAGACGATCCAAGAAATCCTGCTACAATTGCAGATAACGTTGGTGACAATGTTGGTGACGTTGCCGGAATGGGAGCAGATTTATTTGGTTCTTACGTAGCAACAGTTCTTGCAGCAATGGTTCTTGGTAACTACGTTATTAAAGATATGGGCGGAAGAATTGAAGACGCTTTTGGCGGAATTGGTCCAATTTTATTACCAATGTCAATTGCAGGTTTCGGAATTATATTTTCTATCATTGGAACACTATTAGTTAAAATTAAAGATAATGACGCTAAAGAAAAACAAGTTCAAGGTGCGTTAAACATTGGAAACTGGGTTTCTATTGTTTTAACTGCAATTTCTTGTTATGTGTTAGTAAAATTCATGTTGCCAGAAACTATGAAAATGGAATTCTTTGGCGAAGGATTGAAAGATATTTCTTCAATGAGAGTTTTTTATGCAACAATAGTTGGTTTAGTTGTTGGTGGTGTTATTTCATCAGTAACAGAATATTATACAGGTTTAGGTACAAAACCAGTTTTGGCAATTGTACAAAAATCATCAACTGGAGCAGGAACTAACGTAATTGCTGGTTTAGCAACAGGAATGATTTCTACTTTTCCAACAGTATTATTATTTGCTGCTGCAATTTGGAGTTCTTATGCTTTTGCAGGATTTTATGGAGTTGCGCTTGCAGCTTCTGCAATGATGGCAACAACTGCAATGCAATTAGCAATCGACGCTTTCGGACCAATTTCTGACAACGCTGGAGGAATTGCTGAAATGAGTGAATTACCAAAAGAAGTTCGTACAAGAACAGATATTTTAGATTCAGTTGGTAACACAACTGCTGCTACAGGAAAAGGTTTTGCAATTGCTTCGGCTGCATTAACTTCGTTAGCATTATTTGCTGCTTATGTAACTTTTACAGGAATTGACGGAATTAATATTTTTAAAGCACCAGTTTTAGCAATGTTATTTGTTGGTGGAATGATACCTGTAGTTTTCTCTGCCTTAGCAATGAATTCTGTTGGAAAAGCGGCAATGGATATGGTATATGAAGTTCGTCGTCAATTTAGAGAAATTCCAGGAATTATGGAAGGAACTGGAAAA
>JAYVKR010000009.1:0-8573 GCA_043768185.1 Flavobacterium sp. | reverse complement strand
TCTTTTTCGTTTTCAGATAATTTATCTTGTTTTTCAGATAATTTATCTAACTTTTCTTTTATTTGTTCGGCCTTCTTTTCTACATAATATTTTTTGGTAAGCTCAACAAGTTGTTGCAAACTTTTAGTTTGATTCTTGCTTTCGCGTTTTAATTTTTCCATTTTATCAAACAGTTCTTCTTTTTCTAATTTTTCATTAAGCTTTTGAAGTTCGTCCAACAGTTTTTGATTTTTCTCTAGTTCTTTATCAACTTTCTCTAATCTTTTTTCAAGCAATTCTTTCTTTTCGTCTTTCTTTTCGGTTTTAAATTTATCGAGGTTGTCTTTCATTTTCTCGGCAAATTCTTTCATCATTTCATCTTGATTTTTTTGTTTTTCGAGAAAATCATTTACTTTTTGTTGGTCTTTAAATTCTAAGGATTCTTTTTCTTTACCCATCTTTTGCAACTTCTCCATCTCATTTATTTGCTTGTCTTGAGATTTTAACGATTTTTCTAATGAGTTAATATTATCATTTTGATCTTGAAATACTTTATCTTCTTTTTCTGTCTCTGTTGCTATTCTGTTAGAGAAAACAGATGATTTAGTAGTTTTATAATTATGAAGCGCATCGTTATCTGAAACTTCAAAATAATACTCATAAGAAACTCCTTGTTGTACAGGTAGATTACTTGGAAAAGCAAATACAAACTGATCATAAACGTCTTTCTTTACAGCAATTGTTCCACGTTTAGCATTGCTAGGATTGTCTTTTGGATAATAAACAACTGATAATCTTGACAATCCATAATCATCTGAAACTTGACCTAAAATATAATTTTTTTCTATTTTTAAACTATCTGGTGCATTGCCAACAGAAATAGTTGGAAATTGATCTTTTATAACAGAAATTTGGTAGTTAAGTTTCTCATAATTAGCTACTTTATTGTTGGAAGTACGAATTTGATAATCAGTATTTTGTGTGATATTTTTAGACAATAAAAACGTGTTTTGTTGTTTAGAAAAAGAAGCTTTTACTGAATCTTGAACATAATCTACACGTTGTGTTGCAAGCGTATTCATTTTCCAAGTAACTCTTGTGCCTTCTGGCAAAACTGCATTTCCTGTACCTTTTATAATTTCTGATTTCTTATTTAAATATCCTGGGAAATTTAAAACCATTTCAAAATTAGCAATAGATGGAACTGTAACAACGGCAAGCTCATAATCATTAGAAGAAACATCATTGGCTTCTAAGTGAAATTGAACATTTTGTTTTGGCTTTGGAATTATAAATTGAAATTCTCCGGCTTTGTTACTTTCCATAAAATAACTTTCTTCGCCAATGATAATCATAGCGTTTTCTGGAACTATTTTTCCGTTGGTTTTTACTTTTAAAATAAAATCTTTATTTTGTTCTGTTTGCAAATTTTTATTTAAAACTTGAAATTCAAAAGGTGCTGGTGGCAAAAACTGTTGCTTGTAATTAACAACACGATTAAAACTTTGCGAAAGAATATCACTTTTTCCAGAAATTAGAAAAAACAAAAAGAACAGAATTGGAATAATTGCTAATGGTAAATATTTTTTATTAGTTCCAAAATTTACAGCATTTCCAAATGGAATTGGTTGTAAAGTATTTGCCTTTTGATCTATTGATGCGAGAAGTAATTCTGAATTTTTAAGATCATTATCAGAATCTCTTGAAAGTTGTAAAAAATTGGTTAGTTTATCGCCTACTTCACTAAAATGATTTCCTATAATTGTTGAAGCATCGTCAAAGTTAATTCCTTTTTGAAGTTTGAATAATTTAAATATTGGAAATAAAATAAATCTAAACAACAAGAAAAATTCTACTGCAATAAATGTGTAGAAAAGAATTGTTCTTGCTGTTGGCTTTAACCAAAGAAAATATTCTACAAAAAGTGTAAAAATAAAATACAACAACCCAATTCCCACGAAAAAAATTGTTCCACGTAGTAATTCGTTAGTGTAAAATTTCTTAATAAACTGTTCAAGTTTACTGTATATTAAATTTTGATTTTCCAAAATTGATTCTCATTAGATTTTAACGAGTAAAAGTAATAATTTCTCTTAACAATTAAAGTTAATTCTTTATTAAAGAGAAAATTATCAATTTTAAATGATTTAACATTTCGTTTTTTCGTATTTTTACACTACAAATTTAAATCTTGAATGGAAAAATTATTCGATTTACTTTCTAAATATAATTCAATTTCAATTCCGCTTTCGCTAGAAGAAGAACAAGAAATTTTATATGAATATGTATATGCAACCAACAAATTAGAAGGAAATCAGTTAAGTTTAATTCAAACAACCGAACTTTTTAAAAGCGATACAATATCTGGAAACAAGATTAGAACATCAGATATTTTAGAACAAAAAGGAATGTACAAAGCATTAAAAAGAATGTTGCTTGCAGTGAAGAATAAAGAAGCATTACCTATAAATTTACTTTTAGAGTTGAATTGGTTAAGTATTGGAAGTCTTTGGAACGATGATTATTACTTAGATGCTAAAGAAAAAGGTCAAAAAAAAGGAATTTTTAAAGTTAGCCCAAATGTCATTTCAATAAAGAAAAACAATATAGAAATTGAAAAAATAATGCCATTGAGTTCTCCAAATAATGTTACTGAAAATATGAATTATCTAATTGAAAAAGTTAATTCAAATGATGAAAATGTAATTGACAAAGCGGTTTTTTTGGCTCAAGAAATATGCTTACTCCAACCATTTGTAGATGGAAATAAACGAACTGGACGACTTTTAATAAATTTTTTATTAATGAAAGAAGGTTTTCCATTATTTACTTATAATCATCCAAATTTAAATTATAATAGTTTGCTTGTGGAACAATATTATGATAAAAAACCAGATTTAATTAAAAATTATATTGTTGAAACTTTGATTTCAAAATTGGAAACTTCCATTATTTCTAATTCAAAAATTAAGAAGAATGGAAATGGTTTACGATTTATGTTGTAAATTTGAATTAATTTTATTTGTAAAAATTATGGAAATGCAAACACAGAAAAAAGAATTAATTGATTGGATAAGTCAGTTAGATAATCCTGTATTATTAAGTAATTTATATAATATTAAAAAAGAAGCTAATTTAAGTTTTGAAGAAAGATTTGCTAAAGGATTAAATGTTGAAGAATTTAGAACCGAAATTAAAAAGCGAATTCGAAATTATCCTGTTAAAAAATGATATTATTTGAAAATGAAGTTGTTGATTATTTAGATAATTTGGTTTTTGAATTATATAATAAAGAGTACTTCGGATTTATTGAGAGTTCGGAAATCTTTGCAGATAAAATAATTGATTTTATAAATGAAAGTATTGAAACTTTTCCTGCTAAGAAACGCCAATACAACTATAATTTTATGGAACATATTACATTTTTTACAAATCAAATTCTCATACAACTTGGTATATTTTCTTTGATAAAAAAAATGATGATTATTTAATTACAAATATTGTAAATAATAACTTTGAAGAGGTTAAATATCTTTAAAATTTATTTTCAAATTTCTTACTAGGATTTACAAAGCAAAAAAAATTAAAATTATAATTTTCAAATAGTTTCTGTCAATCGTCTTCCAACTTCTCATTATCTTTGCACACACTTCAATATTTCGATAAGCTCAATATAAACTTGACTAAATTTTATTAAGAATTAATTATATACAAAAAATGTCTAAACAAATTCGTGTTCGTTTTGCGCCTTCTCCAACTGGAGCTTTACATATTGGTGGTGTTCGTACTGCTTTATTTAATTATTTATTTGCCAAAAAACATAATGGAGTTTTCTTTCTTCGTATAGAAGATACAGATCAAAACAGGTTTGTTGCTGGTGCAGAAGAATACATTCTAGAAGCATTAGAATGGCTAGGAATTTCGCCAAGTGAAACCGTTGGAAAAAATGAAAAATTTGGTCCGTACAGACAATCTGAAAGAAAAGAAATTTATAAACAATATGCAGATGAATTGATTACTTCTGGAAATGCCTACTATGCATTTGACACAGCTGAAAGTTTAGATTTACATAGAAAACAGCACGAAGAACAAGGAAAAACATTTATTTACAATTGGCACAATCGTGAAAAACTAGATACATCATTAGTAATTTCTAAAGAAGAAACCGATAAAAGAATTGCAAAAGGCGAAGATTATGTTATTAGATTTAAAACTCCTGTTGATGAAACTTTGCATTTGCAAGATATAATTCGTGGTGATATTAAATTTGAAACCAATTTACTTGACGATAAAGTTTTGTTTAAAAGTGACGGAATGCCAACTTATCATTTAGCAAATATTGTTGATGATCATTTAATGGAAACAACTCACGTAATTCGTGGAGAAGAATGGTTGCCAAGTATGCCATTACACGTTTTATTGTATCGTTCATTTGGTTGGGAAGCACCAGAATTCGCACATTTACCATTGATTTTAAAACCTGTTGGAAACGGAAAATTATCTAAACGTGATGGCGATAAACTAGGATTTCCTGTTTTTCCTTTACAATGGGAAACAGACGGAAATCTTTCGTTAGGATACAAAGAAAAAGGATTTTTTCCTGATGCTGTAATTAACTTTTTGGCTTTATTGGGTTGGAATGACGGAACAGAGCAAGAATTATTTTCTTTAGAAGAATTAGTAGAAAAATTCGACTTGAATAAAGTTCATAAAGCCGGAGCAAAATTTGATCCTGAAAAAAATAAATGGTTTAATCATCAGTATTTGCAGAAGCAAAGTGATAAGAGTTTGGCTGAAACATTTGAAAAAGATGTAATTCAAAAAATAGGAAAATGCGATTTCTCCTTTGTCGAAATGACAAAAATTACGTCGTTAATAAAAGAGAGAGCCAATTTCGTTTCAGAATTTTGGGAACTATCAAATTATTTCTTTGTTGCTCCATTATCTTACGATGAAAAGGCATCTAAAAATTGGAAAGAAGAAACTCCAGAATTAATGCATCAATTGATAACGGTTTTAAACGATATTGAAGATTTTACATCTACTAGTATTGAAACTATTGTAAAAGATTGGATGACGAATAACGAAATTGGAATGGGAAAAATTATGCAACCATTTAGATTAAGTTTGGTTGGCGCATTAAAAGGTCCACATTTATTTGACATTGTCGAACTTATTGGAAAAGAAGAAACGATAAAGCGATTGGAAAAAGCTATTAAAAAATTATAAAAATATTATGAATGATTTGACGACTTCTGTTTTAGATAGAAAAAATATTTTAAATAATAACACTGCTATTCAAGCTGTTTATGAAGAAATAGGTTTTAATGGAGTTATGTTTGAGGGTAAGTATCGTTTTATTAAACATCAAGTTGCAAATTATTTTGAAATAGATACTAGAACTATTGATCGTTTATTAGAAAATCATAAAGAAGAACTTGAATCTAGTGGATATGAACTTTTTACTGGAACTAAACTTAAAAACTTTAAAGATACTTTAGCTCAACTGAACGACATTGATGTCGTTCAGTTGAGAGAAAATACAGATAATGAAATAGTTGGATTAAGAGCAACTAGTTTAGGTGTATTTACATATAAAACATTTTTAAATATAGGAATGCTTTTAAATAATTCAGAGAAAGCAAGAATATTACGTTCTGCTATTTTAGATATAGTAATTGATGTTTTAAATAAAAAAATAGGAGGAAACACAAAATATATAAATCAAAGAGAAGAAGAATTTCTACCAAGCGCAGTAAGGGAATTTGATTATAGAAAAGAGTTTACAAATGCTTTAGATTTATATGTTTCAAAAAGTTCATTTAAATATGGGCAATTAACCGACAAAATATACAATAGTATTTTTAAAGAAAAAACTAAAGAATACCGTCAAGTTTTAAAGTTAAAAAACAAAGAAAGCGTTAGAAGCACTTTATATTCAGAAGTGTTAGATTTAATTGCTAGTTATGAAAATGGTTTTGCACACTTCCTAAAGAAGAAATTTGAGCAAATTAATAGACAATTATCACTATCGGAAGCACATTTACTTTTTTCTGATTATGAAGAGTTAACAAATGCAACATTAAACCCGTTAAGAGAAAAAGCAAGAAGCTTAATGGCGAGCAGAGATATGGCATTTAGAGAAGTTTGGCATGATAAATTAGAAGAATATATTAAAGAAGTTAGTTCCGAAGATTTTGATAAATTTTTAGGAGAAAAAAGTAAAACTCTAGAAGAAAGATTATTAGAAAACCAAGATGTTTTTAAAAGATTAAAAGATAGATAATGAAATTCAATTATTTAAACACTGAATACGCTATTAAAACTCACGATAAAATAATACAAATATCTGGCGGTTTGTATGGACTCAAGGAAATTGGAAATATCGATAGTGTTCTAGAACATGTTAAAAATGAGGAATATTATCCAACTTTTGAGGAAAAACTTAATCATCTTGTCTTTTGTGTTAACAAGTTTCACGGTTTTAGTGATGGTAATAAAAGAACATCAATTGCATTGGGTACTTTCTTTCTCATTATAAATGGTTTAGAAAATATTGCAAATAAATTTGTAATCGAAATGGAAAACATTACAGTTGCTGTTGCTGAAAATTTAATTGATAAAGAAATGTTATTTGAAATTATCTATTCCATTATTAATGAAGAGGAATATTCAGAAAAATTGAAGCTAAAAATAATAATAGCAATAAATAAAATAATTCCTTCTGTTGAAATAAAAAATTTAAATGATGGTTTAGATTTTTATTTAGATGTTTTATAAATTAAACAATATCTGCGCGCTAACAGTTCCAACATTTCCTTTAAAATCTTTATTACCATTTTGAACTCGTAACGCATCGTTGTTGTTCAAGTTGTTAAAAAGATTTGTAACACCATATTGGTAATATAAAACAGCTCTAAGCCTTCTGTTTCCTGCAGAAACGCCAACGTAAATATTTCCGTTAAATTTAGAAATATCTTCTATTTGACTGGCTTTTAAAGTTGTTCCTGCTAGAAAATTATTTTCATCTGTAGATTTTGTGCTTAAATTTCCGTTTGCTTGAAAAACTGGACCAAAATCTATCGAAACGTGATCTTTTACAACATTATAACTCAGTAATAATCTCACTTGCGCACCAGAAACATTGAACTCAGTTTCTTTTAAAGTTGTTGTTAAAGATGTAGATTCTAATGAAAATGTATTCTGAAAAAATTGCATTCCAAAAATCATACTCCAATTGTTATAGTAATTTCCTCTTACAGAAAGTCCTCCATTATAACCAATTCCAGGTTTTGCATTAAAATTATCTGTGAATAAAGAAGATTGTGAAATTCCTGCTGTAATTCCTATTCTGTTTCCGTCTTTATTTTGATATTGAGAAAAAGAAATTGCCGAAAACAGTATTAATATTGAGGTAAATAAATTGGTTTTCATAATTGGTTAAATTAATTTGTAACAAACATACATTTTTATCGTATAATAACTGTATTAACAACTTAATTATTATATATGAATCCAATTACCATAATTTTATTAGTTTTAGCTTTGTTTATTTTATTCGCTTCGTTCTTTACAGTTAAGCAGCAAACGGCTGTTGTGGTTGAACGATTTGGAAAATTTATAAGCATTAGAAACTCTGGTTTACAACTAAAAATTCCAGTTATAGATAGAGTTGCCGGAAGAGTAAATCTTAGAATTCAACAACTTGATGTAATGATTGAAACCAAAACTAAAGATAATGTATTTATCAAAATGAAAGTTTCGGTACAATTTAAAGTAATTCAAGACAAGGTTTACGATGCTTTTTACAGATTAGAATATCCTCACGATCAAATTACAGCTTACGTATTTGACGTAGTTCGTGCAGAAGTTCCAAAATTAATTCTTGATGATGTTTTTTTAAGAAAAGACGATATTGCAATTGCCGTAAAACGCGAATTGAACGAAGCAATGACCACTTATGGATATGATATTATTAATACTTTGGTAACAGATATTGACCCAGATATTCAAGTTAAAAACGCAATGAATAGAATAAATGCAGCCGATAGAGATAAAACAGTTGCAGAATTTGAAGGTGAAGCGCAACGAATAAGAATTGTTGCCAAAGCCAAAGCCGAAGCCGAAAGTAAAAAATTACAAGGTCAAGGTATTGCCGATCAGCGAAGAGAAATTGCTCGCGGATTGGTAGAAAGTGTAGAAGTTTTAAATTCTGTTGGCATAAATTCTCAAGAAGCATCGGCATTAATTGTAGTGACTCAACATTACGATACTTTGCAAGCCATTGGTGCCGATACTAATTCTAATTTAATTTTGCTACCCAATTCTCCTCAAGCAGGAAGCGATATGCTAAATAATATGGTGGCAAGTTTTACAGCTAGTAATCAAATTGGCGAGTCTATGAAAAATCAACCAAAGCGCAACAAGAAAAAAGACGATCATTCCTCTACAGATTATAATCCATCAGATACATCTGAATCTTAAAATTTAAATTATTTGGCTATGGTCTAAACAATATATTTAGTATCTTTGTTTTATGAAAGATATAATTTTAGAACAAATATCGGAATTAAATCAAGAAGATAAATCCCGAT
>JAYVKR010000008.1:0-12380 GCA_043768185.1 Flavobacterium sp. | reverse complement strand
CCATACGGAAAATCAAATGTTAAATTAGGATATGTTCCTCCATTTGGACTTGTTCCGTTTGGCGATACTACAGAACCTGTTCCAGAAAAATCATTTCTAGCCCAAACATTATTACCTCTAGTAATATTATATCTAAGTGTTGCTGATGTTCCGGTTGATGAATTTGTATCATGCCAACCTTTAGGAGAAGCATTAGTAATAAATTCTGGATTTACTACTAATTGTCTATCTATATGATTTGGACTTTCATAATTAAATGGTATTACTCTGTATTGAGTTGTACCAGGATTGTAAGCTAAATTAGAATTGTCTTTAAAGAAAGTTTTATTAAATAAATCGCTATTTAAGTTATGGTTATGGTTTTTATGATTAGAATCAAATTTACAAGAAATTACTAAATCTCTTTGTTCTAAAATTTTTCCATCTGTAGCATCAACTTTAATTCTCCATAAATGATTAAAATTTTGAGAATAAAATTCATAATCCCAAGCTAATTTTAAAACATTTTCTGTTGTAGTAAAATATATAAGTTTCGCACTTATTGGGTTTTCATCAAGATTTCCGTTGCTTAACTTGTAATCATTTCCTTTACTTTCAATTATTTGAAAAGAAATTAAAGAAGTGTTTTTTAAACTAGACAATGCTTTAACAAAACCAGCTGTAACATCTAAACTTGGTTGCGTTTGATTAATTTTTTGACTAATGTTTGCAATAAATTCATCGCCACCATTAATAACTTCTCCATTTTTAATCCAAAAATTAGAATCTGAACTCAAAATTTCTATGCCTGAATATTTTTGTTTTACATGGTAGTTAAAAATCCCTGTAGATTCTGAATTAAAATCGTTAACAATAACTAAATCGGCTATGTCTTGATTTTGCAATGCGAACTTAGAACGATTATCGTTCATATAACTTTGTATCTTTCCTAAAGGAGTTTGAGAATATCCTAGAATAGAAAATAAAAATACTAATAATAAAGTAATTTTTTTCATAGGTTTTTGGTAATTAATTAATATAATATTGACACAAACTTAATTTATTTTTAATGCAAAAACAATAATAAAATTTGAAAATCAAAAAATTAACAATTTATGCTGAAATTATTTTGTTGTACAATAGTGCTTTACTATCTGTTAACATGGAAACAAAATGGCACATTAGGAGTAATTTTTCATATAAACTTTCTTTTTGTAACATATATTTCTCTGGTAGAATATTTAACAATAGTTTATCGTAGTTTGTAGGGTTTCCAGCATCATTATTTAAATATGCAGTAATAAATTTATCTAATAAATTATTAATTATTTGATAACCAGACAGTTCTTTTTCTATAACTTCTCTACTTTGATAAATATTTTTAACGCTAATTTTAATTATATCATCAATTTGTGCTTTGTATTTACTTTTATCTGTTAAAGCATAAGGAAATTTTCCTTCGAGAATGGCTTCTTCGTTTTCTATAAAAATTTTTACTGCATCGTTAATTAAATTTCCAATTGCTAAGGCACGCAAGTAACTAATTCTGTCTTCTTTTGTTGTAAGAGAATTATACTTTGATGTATCGATAGAGTCTTTTACCAGTTTAATAAGATATTCTAAAGCAAAATCTTCTGAAACTAAATTAAGATTTATTCCATCTTCAAAATCGATTATGGTGTAACAAATATCATCAGCAGCTTCTACCAAATAAGCTAATGGATGACGTTCATAACCAACATCATTTCCTGATTTATTAGAAATTAAACCTAATTCTGAGGCAACTTCTTTAAAAAATGCTTTGTCAGATTGAAAGAAACCGTATTTTTTATCGGCAATATTTTGTGTTGGTTTTTTGGGTAAACTTTCTTTTGGATATTTCATAAATGCGCCCAAAACTGCATAAGTTAAACGAATACTACCTTCAATTCCTGGTCGTGAACTTGTTAAAACTGAAAATCCGTTGGCGTTTCCTTCAAAGTCTATTAAGTCTTGCCATTCTTTTTCTAATAATTGGTCTTTGTATTTTTGTCCGTTTCCAATAGAAAAATATTCGCCAATTGCTTTTTCTCCAGAATGTCCAAAAGGTGGATTTCCAATATCATGAGATAATGCTGCAGCTGCAACAATAGCTCCAAAATCGTTGGCTTGAAAACCGTGAATTTCTTTTAAATATGGATATTTTTCTATGATTTTTTTTCCAACAAGTCTTCCAAGTGAACGTCCAACAACCGAAACTTCTAAACTGTGCGTCAATCTTGTGTGCACAAAATCGGTTTTAGACATTGGAATGACTTGTGTTTTGTCTTGCAAACTTCTAAACGCTGCCGAAAAGATAATTCGGTCATAATCTACTTCAAATCCTAATCGTGTGTCGTCTTGTTCAATTCGCAATCGTTTGCCTTTGTCGCCTTGTCGTTTTAAAGATAAAAGTTGTTCCCAGTTCATTGTGATTTTTTTATTTTCTGTCACACTGAGGTTGTCGAAGTGCTTATAAGGTCTTCGACAAGCTCAGACTGACAGTCAAATATTAATTGAATTATAATTGTTTATTCATACAAACACTAGTTTCAACTCCTTTATATTGACCATAGTTTTCGAAGATTTTATAACCTAGTTTTTGATATAAGGATATGGCTTCTTTTTGTAATATTCCAGTTTCTAAAATTGCAAATGAATAGTTTTCTTCTCTTGCCCAAATTTCTAATTCTGATAAAATTTTAGATGCAATTCCTTTTCCGCGATGTTCTGAAAGTGTAAACATTCTTTTCATTTCAACGGTTTGAGAATCGTACTCTTTGTAAGCTCCAATTCCAACAGCAATTTCGTTTTCATATGCAATTAGTGCATTTTTTAACGAGCTAGATTTATTGTATTGATTGTAAAATGCGTGATCTTCGCCATCTGTAATTGCCAAAAAAGCATCAAGTTGAATTACTAATTTTTCAAAATCAAAATTACTTGATGTTGTTCTTTTAATTGTAATCATTTTAATTATTCTTTATCATTAGACAAGAAAAATACTCTAGATTTTTTAGGATATTGATTGAAACTTCTATCACTAGGATTTGCAATTACAGTCTTGATATTGATTTCATCCCCAATTTTAAAGTTTTTTTCAACTTCTTTATAATCTAATAAATATTGGCCACAAAAGTAATTTCCGTCGTTGTCTTTTTGTATAATTCCTGTGTAAACTCCTTTTTCTTTTGACATTTTTTTAATAATTTAAAATTCACTTTTAGTAGAAAAGTGAAATATTTTGTAAAGTTTAATCTATTATAATGATTTTCTATTATCTTTGTTGAAGAAATGTACATCTTTCGGGGTGTTTATATATTTGGATTGAGGTGTCCTCGGTCGACAACAAAGACTGATTTATCAGTCTTTTTGTTTTTATGGAAATACTTTCAATCCATAACTTTTTCCGTTTTTTGTATAAAATTTATCTTTAATCAACTCGAAAGAAATATTAACGCCTTCAGGAAATATTATTTTCTTTGCTATAGGATATGCTAATAAATCTGATACTTGCAATCCATTACTATTTTGTCTTTTATCTAAAAATATTTGTTTGATGGCATATTTTTTCATTCTGTCAGTATCAACATAAAATGTTCCAACTTGTTTTAATTTGTTGAGATGATTAGAAAGTTTTGCGTCTTCCTTTTTGCCTCTTTTTTCTATTATTATTTCTAAACTTTTACAATCTTTAAATTCGTCTAAACAAAAAATAGTTCTTTCTAAAATAAAAGAAAGAGCAATTTCATAAACATCATCTTCTAACTTTCCGTATTTTTTGATAAATGAAATTTTATCAATTGCAGAACAGATTATTTTATAATTGTTTGCAGTAAGAATGTTATTAATGTCAATATAAAATTGCTCTTTAATTTTTAAATCAAATAATATTTTAAACTCATTATTGCATTTCCTAATGTCACGAGAATGTAAAATTACATTTTTAATATCCCAATATTTTAATTTAATATTTTCTGAATCTGAGTTAATTTTAGAATATTCATTTTCAGACATCAAAACGCCACAAAGCACAAATACTGGAAAACTTGAATCAATTGTCTTTAATCCGTGATCACCACTTTCATCAATAAATAGATAATATTTCAAATTATTTTCAAATTACGACCCACACATCTCACAATCTTCTGGCCCAGCATTTTTAGCCATTTCAATCATTGCTTTATATTCTTCGGCAGTCATTTCTACTGGTTCGTTCAACACTGCAATTGGTTGTAACTCTGCAATTGATTCAGACACAATATCCAATGTTGGTTGCTCTTTAACTTCAATTGGTTCTGCTTTTTTGTCGTTGTTTAATGTAAATTTAATAGCATCAACCGCAGCTTTTGTTCTTAAATAATACATTCCGGTTTTTAAGCCACTTTTCCAAGCATAGAAATGCATTGACGTTAATTTAGAATAATTAGCATCTTGCATAAACAAGTTTAACGATTGCGATTGATCTACAAAATAACCTCTGTGGCGACTCATATCAATAATATCTTTCATAGAAAGTTCCCAAACGGTTTTGTACAATTCTTTTAAATCTTGCGGAATATCAAGGTTTTGAACCGATCCATTTTCGCGCATTAATTCCTGTTTCAAGCTTTCTGTCCACAAACCTCGTTTTACTAAATCTTCTAGTAAATGCTTGTTTACCACTATAAATTCGCCAGATAAAACTCTACGCGTATAAATATTAGATGTATAAGGTTCAAATGCTTCGTTGTTTCCAAGAATTTGAGATGTTGAAGCTGTTGGCATTGGCGCTACTAAAAGTGAATTTCTAACTCCGTTTTCCATAACTTCTTTTCGCAAACTTGCCCAATCCCAACGTCCAGAAAGTTCTTCGTCTTTCATTCCCCAAAGATTGTGTTGAAATTCTCCTTGAGAAATTGGCGAACCTTTAAAAGTAGAATAAGCACCTTCTTCTTTAGCCATTTCCATAGATGCTGTTACGGCTGCAAAATATAAGGTTTCAAAAATTTCTTGATTTAAAGTTTTTGCTTCGTCGCTTGTAAACGGTAATCGTAATAGTATAAAAGCATCTGCCAAACCTTGAACGCCAAGTCCAATTGGACGATGACGCAAGTTAGAATTCTCTGCTTCTTTTACAGGATAATAATTTCTGTCTATTACTTTATTTAAGTTTCTTGTAACACGTTTTGTTACAGTAAATAACAAATCATGATTGAATTTTCCGTTTTCAACAAACATTGGTAATGATAACGATGCCAAGTTACAAACTGCAATTTCATCCTTAGATGTATATTCCATAATCTCGGTACACAAGTTTGATGAACGAATGGTTCCTAGATTTTTTTGATTCGATTTTCTGTTGGCTGCATCTTTGTACAACATATATGGTGTTCCAGTTTCTATTTGCGATTCTAGAATTTTTTCCCACAATTCGTGTGCTTTTATAGTTTTTCTACCTTTTCCAGCTTTTTCATAATCGGTATACATTTTTTCGAAATCATCACCATAAACATCATACAATCCTGGACATTCGTTTGGACACATTAACGTCCAATTTCCATTTTCTTGTACGCGTTTCATAAACAAATCAGATGTCCACATGGCAAAAAATAAATCTCTTGCACGCATTTCTTCTTTACCAGTATTCTTTTTTAAATCTAAAAATTCAAAAATATCGGCGTGCCAAGTTTCAATATAAATAGCAAAACTACCTTTACGTTTTCCACCACCTTGATCTACATATCTTGCAGTATCGTTAAAAACTCTAAGCATTGGAACAATTCCGTTACTTGTTCCGTTTGTACCACGAATGTAACTTCCTGTAGCACGTACGTTGTGAATAGATAATCCAATTCCTCCAGCAGATTGCGAAATTTTAGCCGTTTGTTTCAACGTATCATAAATTCCGTCAATACTATCGTCTTGCATAGCAAGTAAAAAACACGAAGACATTTGAGGTTTTGGTGTTCCAGCATTAAACAACGTTGGTGTTGCGTGTGTAAAGAATTTTTTCGACATTAAGTCGTAAGTTTCTATAACCGATTTTAAATCGTCAAGGTGAATTCCTACCGAAACTCGCATTAACATGTGTTGCGGACGTTCTACTATTTTGCCATTAATTTTTAGCAAATACGAACGTTCTAATGTTTTAAATCCAAAATAATCGTAATTAAAATCACGCGTGTATATAATGTGTGAATTTAAAAATTCAGCATTTTCTTGAATAACTTTGTGTACTTCTTCTGACAACAATGGAGCTTCTTGACCATTTCTTGGGTTTACATAATGGTACATTTCGTTCATAGTTTCCGAGAACGATTTGTTGGTATTAGAATGTAAGTTAGAAATTGCAATTCGCGCTGCCAACTGAGCATAATCTGGATGTGCAATAGTCATAGAAGCTGCAGTTTCTGCTGCAAGATTATCCAATTCAGATGTTGTAACACCATCATATAATCCTTCAATTACTCGCATTGCCACTTTTACAGCATCAACCAAATCGTTCAAACCATAACATAGTTTTTTAATTCGCTCTGTTATTTTGTCAAACATTACTGGCTCTTTATGGCCATCTCTTTTTATTACGTACATAAGTTTGTTTTTGTGAAATAGAAAATCCCTTTTCTAGTTCTGGTTATTTGTTTATGCTGAAGTTGTTTCAGCATCTGTTACTAATTTTTAAAAGTTAAGTATCTTTTTTTTTTGAAGCTAATCCAGCTTTCCGCTATATCTTTTTCAATTGCCTTGGGTTTAGACCCAAGGCAATTGAAAAAGGATACCGCTTCAATCTGGGCTAAACCACTTCAATGGTTTGGGAATTTTTAATAATTTTTTTACAAACCATTAAGGCATTAAGAAAATTAAGACTTAATTAACTTAACTCTCTTAATGGTTTAGAAATTTTTTAATTTGTGGCTTGCGTCTTTGTGGAAAAATTTAAAATTCGGCGTCGAAAGTAATTTTTTGAGCTTCACTATCGGTATTCATTACACCAGCTTTTTGGTATTCGGCAACTTTTTTCTCAAAGAAATTAGTTTTTCCTTGCAAAGAAATCATATCCATAAAATCGAATGGATTTGACGTGTTGTATTCTCTATCGCAACCCAATTCTACTAAAAGTCTGTCGGCAACAAACTCTAAATATTGTGTCATTAACCCAGCATTCATACCAATTAATGAAACCGGAAGCGATTCTGTAATAAACTCTCTTTCAATAGTTAAAGCATCCACAATTATTTGTCTAATTCTTGCTTTTGGAACTTTGTTAATTAAATGATGGTTGTGTAAATGCACGGCGAAATCACAATGAACACCTTCGTCACGAGATATTAATTCATTAGAAAATGTTAATCCTGGCATTAAACCACGTTTTTTTAACCAATAAATAGAACAAAAAGCACCAGAGAAAAAGATACCTTCAACTGCAGCAAATGCAATTAAACGTTCAGCAAACGAATCTGACTCAATCCATTGCAAAGCCCAATCTGCTTTTTTCTTAATGGCAGGAAAAACTTCGAGTGCGTTGAACAATTCATCTTTTTCGGCTTCGTCTTTAACGTAAGTATCAATTAACAAAGAATAGGTTTCACTATGAATATTTTCCATCATTATTTGAAAACCATAAAAGAATTTGGCTTCTGCATATTGCACTTCGTTTACAAAATTCTCAGCCAGATTTTCGTTTACAATTCCATCAGAAGCAGCGAAAAAAGCAAGTATGTGTTTAATGAAATATTTTTCATCATCAGACAATTTATTGTTCCAATCATTTAAATCTTGAGATAAGTCTATTTCTTCTGCAGTCCAAAAACTTGCTTCCATTTTCTTGTACCATTCCCAAATATCGTGGTGCTTTATTGGAAAAATTACAAATCGATTTTTGTTTTCTTGAAGGATTGGTTCTATTAAGTTCATTTGGCTGTTTTTATTGAGAAATAATTAACTTTTTGGGCTGTTACAAAGATTGTGTTTTATTGTGTAAAAAGAAAGTCAAACTTATTCACAATTGGGTTTAGTTTTTAACAATGTGTAAGAATAGTGCGAATTTTAACTTTTTTATAACTATTTGTTTAACAATTGTTTACAAACATTATGATTTGTAAAATCCTTTAAAAATAGGGACTTTGAAGTTATTTTACGCAAGATTTAATATCTATTATTATTGGAAATTTTAAAAAAAAAGTTCAACAAAAAAAACGCAATTTTCTGTTGTAGAAAATTGCGTTTATTATTTAATTTAAAATAGTATTAATTCATAAAAATAATGTGATTTTTAATAATTAATTTTTGAAAATTAGTTATTAAAACTTTACTTTTTACTAATTAGTTACTATCTCTATCAACATAGGTTTTATTACCATTTTTATTGATGTAGTATTTTCCACCTTTTGGTCCAGTAAATACTTTTTTACCGTTGTACATTCCAGTAGCTTTATCAGCCACTTTTTTCTCTGCAGCTTTTGATGCAGCAGTTTCTTTCATGTCTTCTTTTTCTTCTGCAGCTGTTTTTTTAACTTTAGCTTTAGTTGTTTTAGTAGTAGTTGCTACTTCTTTTTTAGCTTTGGTAGTTTTTTCTTCAACTTTAGCTGTTGCTTTGTTGTAACGCTTGTCTACAGTTCCATCTTTTTTTAATTTAACTGTTTTGTCGGCAACTTTAGCAGTAGCTTTTTCAGTTTTTACTTTGGCTGTTTTAGTTTCTTTTTTAACTTTGTCGGCTACTTTAGTTGTTTTAGCTTTGGTAGTTTTTTCTGTTTTTGCAGTTGCTTTTTCTGCATCTTTCTTGGCTTTGGCAGCTTCTTTTTTTGCTGCTAATTTCTCTTCTTTTAGTTTGTCAGCTTTTGCTTTTTTTGCGGCAACAGCTTTTTCTGTCTTCGCTTTGGTTTTAGATGATTTTTCTTTTACATCTTGTGCAAAGAATGTATTTGAGAATACAAATACGAAACATAATAGGAATAATTTTTTACTCATGATTTTAATTTTTTTTAATTTGATTTCGTGAATCTCACGATTTCATTGTGATAAGTGCTATTGGTTACAAAGATTAAAATTAATCAATTTTATGTTACAAATACTATTCCTATTGAAAAATTATTGTGTAGAAGTTTGTTTACAAGAGTTAAAATGAAAAATCTTTTAGCCCAGGTTGAAATGGAAATCCTTTTTTTAATTGCCTTGGGTTTAAACCCAAGGCAATTAAAAAAAGATTGGAATGTAAAACTGGAATACGGTAGATTAATAAAGCCCAAGCCAATTGCTACTGATATACATCAGCATAAATTCTAAAAAAAGGCGCGCAACTGAACGTTTCCTGTGTGAACAGTTTGACTAGTGTCTGATTTTCGACCTTGATAATTGATGTTAATGTCGAGATATTGGGTTAGATTTTTTTGTAAAAGTAGTCGCCAAGTACTGTTTTTTCCAGCTTGTAAACCTTCTAACATTTGGAAAGCTACTGGCGAAAGTTGGCTTCCTGTAAAGTTATTATTGAATAATGAAAACTCGCCATTTACAGTGAATTTTTGCTCGCTAGAATAGGTGAAATTCATTCCAATGCGTTGTTGCTTTAGTTTTTCTTTGTCGTTTATGGTGTTTTCTTTGTTTTGAAATTCGTAAAAAAGTGCCAAACTGGTGTTTTTTGTAAACAAATAGGAAACTTTAGGTTCGATTGAGAAACTGTTTAATTCGAAATTTCGGCTGGCATAATTGTCTGAAATACTTGAGGAATTTATGGTTGATGTATTGAAATTAAACAACCAACTTTTGCGATACAAATGGGCATATTGTAGTTGATTGGAACTTGAAGTATTTTCTTGAGAACCAATAGACAATAGGTTTTTGACTCTGCTATTTAATAAATTATAAGTTACAGAATGGGTTTGCTTGCCGCGATTATAAAACAAACTATTACGAAAATTGGTGTTTAAACCAAGAAGGTTATCGGTTGTGGTTTCGAACGGATTTAGGTTAAAATTGTCTGAATTGCGTTCTATTTTTCGATCTAGTGAAAACGATGTTTGATTGTAGAAATAGGATAACAGTTTTTTTATTCCTTTATTATTTATCCATTTTGTTGGACTTAATGTTATGGATTGCGAGAATTTATTTTGATGTGTTTTTAAGAATATTTGGTTGGGCAAAAATACTCTAACATACTTGGCTTGATCTGGAAATGGCGCAATTTCAAACTCTTGTAATTCTTGAATTGAGTTGCCATTATAGTCGTTCCAAGTGTAAACGCCTTGACCAGGATTTACTTCAAGATAGGTAAATTCTTGTTGTGCGATTGTGCCAGAAGCAGTTTCGTAAGCTGTGGTTGATTGAATTAATTGCGAGAAAAAATTGTCATTATATAACAATCTAGAATTTAAAGAAGGTTCGGTTGGGCGATTTGCATCTGTAAAATTTAATAGTCTATAGTTTATAAAAAGTGATAAATTGATTTTTGTATTTTGAATTAATTTGGACTTTAAGTAATAGGAATTCGATGTGTTTACACGTTTTAAAAATCCGTTTTGTAAACTATCGTTGTTGCGATGAAAATAACCTAGTTCTGCATACACTTTTGTGCTATCGCCACGACCAATAAATGCGCCAATTTCTGAAAAACGCTGACTTAATGCTGACAATTGACTGGTTGCAGCTAACTTTTCTTGATTGTCTTCTAATCTAAAAGAGGAACCAACCCAGTTTTTCTTAAAATTGTATTTGGCTAGCGTTTGATTTCTTAAAAATGTAGTTTTAGAAATTGCTCCAGAACTTTTTAAATAACTACTATTTTGATTAATAACAAGGTTCTTTTGTTTGTAAACGCCTTGAATTACATGTCGTGTTCCTGAAAAATTATTAGAAAAATCTAATTTTTCCAATTGGTATTTTGCATTTCCTTTTTCCTTAAAATCGAAATTTATACCTGAAATTAATAAGCTTTGATTTCCAGAAATGGTGGTTAAATTCCAATCGCGATTAAATTCTATAGTAAATAATCGTTCAATGGTTTTAAAATTTTCTTGAATTAATTGATAATTAGCGAAGGCATCAAGATTAAATTTTCCAGAATAAATTCTTTGCTTTCCGTTAATTTTTGTGGCAATTCCTTTATTATTGTTGTCGTCTATTGTAGAATATAAATTTAAATCGTTATTGGAAACTCCTAATTCAAAATCGACAGAAGTTTTTTCAGATGGATTGTATTTTCCTAAAAAAGTAGCAATTTGAATTTTAGTAGGCGCAATTAATCTAGAAATTGGTTCGTAATTTCCTTGCAGAATTCCTGCAATTGGCGCAACATATTCGAAAATTTTTCCCACAGCATTATTGTTTGTGAGATTGTAATTTCCTAAATTATTTCCAACCAACGAAAATTTTACATTATAAAGAACATCGGTTTCATTATTAGAAAATTCAAAAACTTCTACAGTTCCAATGATAACTTTTTTATATAAAATTTTATTATCCGAAAAGGAATCTATAAAAGCTGATGGCGCATTCATTAATGAATTATTATCGCCAGCATTTTTAAGAATTTCAACTTGTTCTGTAGATAAATTTTGTTGTAAAGGTTGATTTTTCACATCGTTTTCTGAGTATAAAAATCCGCCAACAGACCATTTTTCTCTTTGATGTGTCGCTCCAGCATAGGTTACAAATCTTGTAAAATTTCTATCAGAATATTGGTATTCAATTACAATTCGCATTTCTGAAGTTATTGGAAATAAAGAAGTAAAAATAATTTCGCCTGCATTATAATCTATTATATACTCATTGCTTTCGCCACGTTTTAATAGAATTCCGTTTATAAAAACACGTTCAGATCCAGAAATTACAAGTACATACAACTCGCCATTGTTACCTCTTAATTTATATGGACCTTGATTTCCTTCTTGTCCTGTAAAACTACTTTTGGCATATTGACCACGAACTAATGCGCCAGATGCAAAAATTTCTGTTTTCTTTTCTGGTGTTCCAAGTTGAAATCTTGTGGATAATCCTTGTACTTTTTTGTTGAAATTTAAAAATTGTGATTGTCTATTTTCTAGAAATAAATCGCCTGCACGAATGTTCCATTTATCTGAAAATAATTCTATAAATATTTGATCAAATTCGTCTAATTTTTGAGAATATCCACCATCTTGAAGTGGAATATTACTGTCTTGAATAGAAGCACGAAGTGAAATTTTATCTGATATTTTACCTGTAATTTGTAAATCTAAATTAGAACTTACGGTAGAATTTTGATTATTTCCCACAGTAATTCCACGAGTTATACTTCCCGAAGTGTTTAAACCATCAAATGGTTTGTAGGTTTTTAAATTGTCTCTTTTTATGGTATATAAATTTCCTGCTTCATTGGGTACAACACGACTTTCGTCATAAATAGAATAGGTTTTGGTAAGAAATTCTGG
>JAYVKR010000007.1:0-5326 GCA_043768185.1 Flavobacterium sp. | reverse complement strand
TATTCTACAGAAATTTTATTAGAAAAATTAAACGTTGGAAATTATTTATTATTTATAGAAACTCAAAATAATGAAGGTGAAAAATTAGGTTTTACTTATGAAAAAATTACGGTTACTTCTATTCTACCAATATCTGATACTGAAGCTAAAGATGATGTATTGTTTGTATTGGATAGAAAAACCGGAAAACCAATTGAAGGATTAAAAGTTACAAATGATAAAAAAACTTATTTAGGAAATGAAATAGGAAAAATTAAAATTCCAAAAGAAAAATATTTTCCAAGTCTTCAAGAAATAAAATATGATAGTCAATTAGTATTTATCAGAGAAAACGACACTTTAATTGACAATTATAACAGAACTTTTTTATATGACAATAATGATACTAAAGACGATGATGATTACGATAATTATCAAGCTAAATCAATGGTTTTCTTTGATAGAGCAATTTACAGACCAGGACAAAAAATGTTTTACAAAGCGGTTATGGTTCAAAATAAAGATGGTGTAAAAAGTATTGTTCCTAACCTTACAGTTCATATAGAAATTGAAGATGTAGACGGAACTACTTTAAAAGAATTGGATGCAAAAACTAACGAATTTGGATCAATTTCTGGCGAGTTTGACATTCCAAAAAATGGTTTAACAGGAGAATTTATACTTACAATTGATGAACCAGAAAATATAGAAAATGATAAAGAATATTATAATAAAAAAGAGGAAGAACATAAATTTTGGGACAATGTAGATTATGATAGTGAAGAATTTAATTTTAATGTAGAAGAGTATAAACGTCCCACATTTGAAGTGACTTTTAATAAAATTAAAGAAAATTTTACTGTTGGCGATGTTATTACCATTTCAGGAAATGCTAAAACTCTTGCAGGAAGCAATCTTAGTAATGCCAAAGTTGTTTATGCTATTTCTAAAGATGTTTATTTAAAAAATGGCGATAGCGATGATAGTACAAACTACCTTCAAAACGAAATTACAACTGATGGAACTGGCGATTTTAAAATTCAATTTACTACAGATGAAGCTCAAATTGTTAAAGATTCCATTTCTAGTATATATTTCACTGTAGACATAACTGTTACCGATTCTGGTGGAGAAACTAAAACTACTTCACAACGTGTTTATGTTGGTGAAAAAACGTTGCAACTAGACATTAAAATGAATAGAAATCTAAATGTTGACAATGAAAATAGTTTAACAATTGTAAGTACAACACTTAATAATTTTCCGATAGATAGCAAAGGCGAAATTGAAATTATTTTCCTAGAAAAAAAGCAATTTTTAAAACAAAGACAATTTGGAGTACCAGAAATTAAAAGTATTTCTAGGGAAGAATTTGAAAAACTATTTCCAAACGAACCTTATGATGAAACTGATACTGATGTAAAAGAAATTGCTATAAAAACTATAAAATTTGACACTAAAGAAAGTAACCAAATTAATTTAGATTTTTTTAAAACCTTACAACTTGGACAATATAAAGTAATTGCTAGAGCAGTAGATTCTAAAAATAATAAAATAGAAATTGAAGAAAGATTTACAACGTCATCTGTAAAAAACCCAGATGATAAAGGAAATTTGTTTACAATAAAAAATGTTTCAAAACCCAATAGCGATGTTACAGAAATTGAAATTCGTTCTCAAATAAAAGATTTATTTATAAATGCAAGAACGTACTATGGAAACAATTTAACTACTTTTTCTCAAATACAACTTGTTGATGGCATTGGGAAATTGATTGCTAAAAATTCAAATACTACTAAAGAAAATGTAACATTTTACTTTTTATCTGTTTGGGATAATCAAGTTATAACTAAAACCGAAGTTATTAGAAAAGAAATTTTAGAGAAAAAAATTCTGTTGGAAGCAATAAGTATGCGTAATAAAATTGAACCCGGAAGTACAGAAAATTGGTTGTTTAAAATTTTAGATAATAAGCTTGAAGCTGAAGTTTTAGCAAGTATGTATGACAGTTCGCTAGACCAATTTAGCCAAAAAGATTGGGAAAATGTATATTTTAACGATTATAGATATAACAATATTTCATATCCAAGATTTGAAAATCAGTCAAATTCTAGAACAGTTATAGACAATTTTACTTTTTACAGAAGGTATTATTCTCAATTTTCTAGAAGTCCAATTTTAAAATGGTTTGGATTTAATTTTGCTTATCCTAATAATGAGTATTACAATAAACAATATTTGAATGAAATATCTAAAAATGCTAAAATTCCTCAAAATGCAAAATATGTTTATGGCGTTGTAAATGATGAAGTTGGACCAATTCCTGGAGCCAATGTTATTGTGAAAGGCACAAATCGTGGCACACAAACTGATGTTGATGGAAATTTTGCAATTGAAGCTGCATCGAATGAAACTTTGGTTATAAGTTTTATTGGTTTACAAAGTGAAGAAGTAAAATTAACCAATTCTAGAAAGTTTGTAATTACATTAAAAAACGATTCTAAAAATCTTGATGAAATTGTGGTAAGTGCCATGGGAATAAAAAAGGAATTTTTCTCTATTACAAGTAACTATACTTTAAATACAAGTCAAGGATCATATCAACAAACAAATTTAAATTTAATTCAATCGCTATCTGGTTTTGTTTCTGGATTATCGATTGAAGAAAAGTCGAATGGTGTTTCTGGAAATTCTAGAATTGTATTACGAGGCAATCGTTCTGTTACAGGAAATAGCGAAGCTTTAATTGTTATTGATGGAGAAATTGCATCTGCAGAAACATTAGCAAAATTTGCACCAGAAGATATTGTTGATGTTAGTGTAATAAAAGGTGCTCAAGGTGCAGCACTATATGGTTCGCAAGGTGCAAATGGAGTTATAATTGTATCAACGAAGAAATTATTTCAAGATGTTGCTAAAGTAAAAACTAGAACTAATTTTAACGAAACGGCTTTCTTTTATCCTAATTTAAAAACGGATAGTAATGGAAAGATTTCTTTTAATTTTACTACTCCAGAATCATTAACCAAATGGAAACTTAGATTATTTGCTCACAATAAAAAAGTAGAAGTTGGGTATTTTCAATCAGAAATTATAGCTCAAAAAGAAGTTATGATTATGCCAAATATGCCAAGATTTGTTAGAGAAAAAGATACGATTGTAATTTCTGCTAAAGTTGTAAATATGACTAACGAAGGTAAATCTGGTGTGGCAATGCTACTTCTATACGATGCAAAAACTATGAAAACTATTGATGCAATTGCTTTAAATACCAACAATTCTAAAAATTTTATTTGCAAACCTAAAGAAAGTGTTCCTGTAAATTGGACCATTATAATTCCTGACGGATTACAAGGTTTGCAATATAAAATAGTTGCTAAAAGTGGCAGTTTTAGTGATGGTGAAGAAAATATTTTACCTGTTTTAAGCAATAAAATTTTAATTACAGAAAGTATTCCGCTTTGGGTTAGAGAACATACTAAAAAAGAAGTTGTTTTTGAAAATTTAAAAAATAATACTTCTAGCACTTTAAAAAATCATTTATTTACTTTAGAATATACTTCCAATCCGGTTTGGTTTGCTATTCAATCGTTGCCTTATTTAATGGAATATGAACATGAATGTGCCGAACAAACCTTTGCTAGATATTATTCTAATTGTATTGCTACAGAAATTATAAACATTAGTCCGAAAATTTCAGAATTATTTGAATCTTGGAGAAAAGAAGGAAAAGTAAAATCTAAAATGGAACTTAATTTTGAGTTAAAATCTATTTTACTTGCAGAAACTCCTTGGTTTTTTGAATCGGATGAAAATGCTAGAAGCAAACAACTTGCTGTATTAATGGATTTGAATACGCTTAAAGAATCTACAGATAAAACCTTAAAAAAATTAGAACAAAAGATATTGCCAAGTGGAGGTTTTCCTTGGTTTGATGGCGGAAACGAAAATGTTTTTATTTCTCAGCACATTCTTTCCGGCATTGGTCATTTAAATAAAATGTTTCCAAAACAAGAAGCTAAATATGATGCAATTGTTAGCAAAGGAATTCCGAATCTTGACCGACAATTTTTAGAAATTTCTAAATTAAGAAAAGATAAAAAAGTGTATTTTGATTATAACGATTTTCAATTTTTATATACGCGTAGTTTTTATTTAAAGAAGTATCCTTTGTCTCCAGAATTAGAATCTTTATTAAAAGTGCAATTGGAGGTTGTAAAGAAAAACTGGTTACACTATTCGCTGTATCAAAAAGCAATGTTAGCTTTAATTTTAAATAGATTTAATGAAGTTGATTTTGCTAAAAAAATTGTAACAAGTTTTAAAGAAAATGCATCGCACAATGTTACTGATGGAATGTATTGGATAGAAAATAAAAATGGCTATTATTGGTATCAATCGTCAGTAGAAACGCAAGCTTTACTAATTGAAGCTTTTTCTGAAATTGATGATGATAAAAAATCTATTAATGAGATGAAAGTTTGGTTAATTAAAAATAAACAAGCCAATAATTGGAGTACAACTAAAGCTACAACTGAAGCAATTTATGCCTTGTTGTTAGAAGGTACAGATTGGACATCTATAAAAGACAATACTAAATTTAAAATTGGAAGCGAGAAAATTTTATCTAAAAAGTTAACCGAAAAAGATAAAGAAGCTGCAACTGGTTATATAAAAATGAATTGGAAAGAAGAAGATATAACTAAAGAAATGGCAAGTATTTCTGTAGAAAATAAATCAGATATTCCAGGTTATGGTGGTGTTTATTGGCAGTATTTTGAAGAATTAGAAAATGTAAAAAGCAATACAAATAAAGATTTAATTATTTCTAAAGAATTGTATAAAAAAATCAAAACAACAGAAGGAGAAAAGTTAGTTGAAATTGCAAATGAAAAATTAAAACTAGGCGATTTACTAACAGTTAGACTAATTATTAAAACAGAAAACGATTTAGAATTTGTTCATTTAAAAGATTTACGAGCTTCTTGTTTTGAACCAGTTGATGTTATATCTGGCTACAAATGGAATGATTTAAGTTATTACATGAGTACTAAAGATGTTGCAACACATTTCTTTTTTGATACTATTAAAAAAGGAAGTTATGTACTAGAATATGATGTTAGAATAAATAATTTAGGCAGTTTTAACAACGGAATTGCAACTTTACAAAGTATGTATGCTCCAGAGTTTACTGCTCATTCTGTTTCTGGCAAGATTAAAATTAGTGAATAAACTTTGTTTTTTTACCTAAAAAAACCTCCTCAATTTCTTGAGGAGGTTTTTACATTATTTAAAAGTTGTTACAACTATCTTTTTATCACTCGTAGTGTTTGTGTATCGCTTGCTT
>JAYVKR010000006.1:0-2276 GCA_043768185.1 Flavobacterium sp. | reverse complement strand
GGATTTTAAAAATAATTTACTAAAATTTTTATCTCTTTCTTCAAGTTGAGCTGACCATTCAATGGTTTCTAGTATTTTTTCATTAGAATAATAAGTTACGATTTCTTTCCAATCATTCATCGTTCCTCTTTCTAAAACTCTTTCAATAACAATCTTGTACGACTTGTCATAATTAAAGGTTTCTAGATCGTATTCCCAAAGTAAGAATGCTGGAATGTTTGGTTTTTTAGATGCTGTCATATTACAAATTTAAGGAAAATTGTTCAATTTAACATTGCAAATCATACTTTAAAATGTTTTGTTTTTACTCTAACATTTTATTTTTATAATCAAAAATATGAAGATAACCTTCTGCTTTACTTTCAATTTTTAGTTTATGTTTTTTTGCTAAATCAACAATTTCTTTAGCTTCTAGACTTCCTTTTTCTGCAAGATCTTTACTAATGTCTTTTAGTAAAATTATATTTTGAGTGAGTAATTCTCTAGTTTCTCCTACCAATCGAGCCATCATTTTTTCAATGTCTAAATCGGTTACGTTCATATCTAATTTATAGGGATAATTGTCAATATTATAAACTGCGTGAAACTCATCGTCAAAACCATATTTTCTAATATAATCTGCTGCTAAAACCGTGGCTTGTTCTCTATCGTGACTTCGTCCAATACTTGCATTTGGTTTACCAAAAATAATTTCTTCGGCAATACCACCAGCCAAATAAATTTTAATTTTATTGACAATACTTTCTTTGGTTTCGTGTATTTGATGCGGAAAAGTAAATCCGCCAGCATAACTACTTGCAATTTTACTTTTTAGTTGTAAAGGCGCCATTCCAGTAACAATCATATAGACAACTGCGTGACCACATTCGTGAACACTAATATTTACAACCGCATTTTCTTCGTTAGATTGTCTTATTTTGTCAATTCTGCCAACATACGGAAGTGCCACTTTTTGTTTGCCAACAGTTGCTTCAATTACTTGCGCTTTTTCGTTATAATCTATAGTAATTTTTTTCTCATCTGTTGTTATTGCAGTAAAAATAAATTTATTTAAACAAGATTCTAAAATATCTATAATACTACTAAAAACTGGTCGAACACCTTGTACAGGAAAAACACCATTATTATAAATTAAGGTATTTATTTTTTTAGAAATGGTTAATTCTATTCCAAATTCGGCTTTTCTAGCTTTTATTATTTTGTTGACTTCTGTGGAAATTAATTTCTCAAAATCGCTTCTTTTTAAAGAATTATATATTAAATGAATGTTTCCAAAACGAGCTACTTGCTCTGGTCTAAATTTTTTGGACAAGGCATTTTTAATATCTACAAAAGTTATTTTTTTGGTAAAAGCATGAAAAATATCGGCTTCAACATCGGCTTCACTGGTTTGGTTAGACATTTGAAATGCTTCGTCAAGATTTCCAGAAATTATTATTAATGTTTTGCTGTGATTTACTGGCTCATAAATTTTCTTTTTCTTTTTAGATTGGATTATTAACTCAATCATTTGTTCTTCAGTCATATCGGTAAGTTCATCAATATTTTTATCAATGCCCAAATTGGCTTTTAAACTTTTAGCATCCCAAGCATTTACAAACGGATTATCATCTACAACTTCTTCTCCTTTAGATTTTCTTCTAATGGCATCTTTTTTCTTACTCATAAAAGTATGCAAGTAGTAATCAAAATCATATCGGTCTTTTTTACTCAAACGTCCATCGCTTAATAATTCCCAAAAATCTACAAATTTTGTTTGTGGCAATGGTTTTCCTTCTTGATCTAATGTATTAAAACGTTGAATTTCATCAAATAAAACTATAGCAGGTTTTTCATCATTAATTTCGTTATTTTGAAGAATTTGCGACACACTTTTATTCCAATTACTTTCGTCAATATTACTCAATTCAATTTCTGAAAATCTATCTTGATAATCAATAAATTTTACCATTTTTCTTATTAAATCTGTTTTTCCAACACCAGTCATTCCCCAAAGATTTATAATTACTGGACGCGTTAAAATTTCTGGAATTAAATACCATATTTGAAGATAATTTACCAAATCATCAATAATAGAGTCAATTCCTATAAATTCTGATTTTAAAAAAACTTTACAATCATCAAGTTTTTTTTGCTTTGCAGCAATTTCAGATTTGTTAATTTCTATCATTGGTTAATTTTTTAGCTAGTAAATATAATAAAATTCTATTCAAACATAAGTTATAAAAATGTTACAGATTATGAGAAACAGTATATTTTGCCGTATATTTGTACAT
>JAYVKR010000005.1:0-7596 GCA_043768185.1 Flavobacterium sp. | reverse complement strand
CCAATAAATAATTGGCGTCGTGGCCGAGCGGCTAGGCTGGGCTCTGCAAAAGCTCCTACTCCGGTTCGAATCCGGACGATGCCTCAAGAAGAGATACAGAAATGTGTCTCTTTTTTTTATTTTAAATTTTTAGAAAAAATTAATTAAAGTTATGTTCGAATCCGGACGATGCCTCAAGAAGAGATACAGAAATGTGTCTCTTTTTTTTTAAAATTTTTAGAAAAAATTAATTAAAGTTATGTTCGAATACGGACGATGCCTCTGAAATTAACCTCTCAATTCGAGAGGTTTTTTTTATTTTAAATTTTTAGAAAAAATTAATTAAAGTTATGTTCGAATCCGGACGATTCTTCTGAAACCTTCGATGAAACTTGGAGGTTTTATTTGTTTCAATTTTTAGAAATAAGAATCCCTAAAAATGTTGCTAAGATTTTTCGTGCCTCAGAATAACAAAATACATTAATATTAGTGCTTTAAATTATTCTTAATTATCGAAAGTTTTAATTGAAATATTCAATTTTAAAGCAAACTTGTCATTCTGACGAAGGAAGAATCTCTATGCTAATTGCTGAGATTCTTCGTGCCTCAGAATGCCAAAATTAAGAAGAAATTATTTAGTAAATAATAATGATTATTGGATTTATTTTGCAAAATAAAATGTCTTTTCCTGATGAATAAAATTTAATGTCATCAATAAAAATTTTATCCTTTCTAGAAATAAGTTTTGATATTTCGCTAAAAGTTTTATTAGGAATGTTATTACCATTAACAATGAATTTTTTTCCATTTGATAAATTAATAGTAAATTCTGTCACAATAAATTTAAAGTTAATATTTTTATCTAATATGTAAACATTGACTTTAGCACCATTTAATTGATTTTTATAAAGTTTTACATTTTCAGAATTAAAATAATTAATTGATGCTTCTAAACTTGCAACGTTTTTTATCTTAAAACTATGTTTCTCTGTAATTTTTTTATTATTCTTTAAAACAATATCAACTGTAATTATAACTTCTAAACCAAAAGTTGGGTTCAGATTATATAAATTTTTAGAAAGTAAAGTAAGTCCTTCTCCAGAAACAGTGAATGATTTACAATTTGGAACTTCAATTATCAATTGATTTGGTAATCCTCTATAAACTACTTATAAATTTTTAGGAATTATTAAATCATTTTCAGAATGTTTTACAACAGAAATCGTGTCATTTTGTCCATAAAATGAAAGTGAAAAAAGAAATAGTATTAACGTTACTTTACTTCTTATCTTCTTCATATTCTTCATAATTTTTATCCTCAATAATCATTATTTTTATGGGATTTACATTTTTAAAACAAACATTTGAAGAATGATTATCTGTTTTCAAATCTTGTATCTCGAAAATTGAATTTAGTGGTAATTTAGATATAATATTTTTTACTTCATCAGTAAATTTATTTCCCTTAATTACAAAAATTTCTTTTTTATTAAATTTAACTGTAAATTGTTCTAAATTTAATTTCATATCATAAAGAAAATCTTTGGTAAAATCAATAGAAATAACAGCATTTTTTAGCTCTTCCTTACACATTAAAATAACTGATTGATTACAAACTAATCTATTTATTGCACCAGATAAATAAGGCATATTTTTAATTATAAATTTATGCTGTTCTATCTTTATTGAACAATCATTTAAAACAATTTCAATGGTAATTATTACTTCTAATCCTGCTCCTGGAATTATTTGATATGTTCCATCTTGATTTTTATATAATCCGTTTCCAGTTGCTATAAATGATTTACAATTATTAACTGCTATAAAAACTGGATTTGGCAATCCGCGATAAACGATATTTATTTTATCTGATGAAACTACAGATAAATTTGAATGTTTTACAACAGAAATCGTATCATTTTGTCCATAAAATGAAAGAGAAATAAAAAGTAAAAAAAGAGTTAGAATATTTTTCATTTTAAACTATTTAAAACCTTTTTTCAATACTATTTTGCAGCATTTCTTTTTCTTTAGGGAAAAATCCTTGTACTATTAAAAACGCTCCAAAAATCATTAATACAACACTTATTATACGTTTTATTTTATAAATATTAAACGGTGTAAGTTTAGATTTTAATTGCTTGGCAACATTAATTTTTAAAATATCAATAGCAACATAAGTACAAATTATTGTAGAAATAAAAGTTATGATTCTGTTGGTTTCCATATTCATTTTTGGTCCAAAAACAATTATAATTCCCATCCAAAATGCTAAAACCCCAATATTTATAAAATTTAAAAAAAATCCTTTAAAGAACAATCCTAAGTAATTATTTTTAGGAATATTGTCATCATCAACTTCTTCTTCAATTTTTTTTAAGTAATTTTTCTTTTCTTTTACAAACGAAATTATTCCGAAACTCAACATTAAAACACCTCCAAATACAAACATACTTGGATCGTCTTTCATTTTTTCAAGTAGTTGATTGGTACTGAAATAGGCAATTAAAATAAAAACTAAATCAGCAAAAACAACTCCTAAATCAAAAGTCATTGCTGCTCTAAATCCTTTTGTGATTCCGGTTTCAAGAAGTATAAAAAATACTGGTCCAATGGTAAATGCTAATAAAATTCCCCAAGGTATGGCAGATAAAATATCGTTAATCATTATTTAATAGTTTCGAGTTGAAGGTTTCGAGTTTCTCAAAAATAGTAAATAAAATCTATTTTATACATTTTTATTTTACTTCTTCAATTTTTCCGCCAGCAATTATTTTTTGGTTTATTTGTTTTGGGCTTCCGTAAATAACTATTTTTCCGCCAGCACGAACTTTGGCTTCTACTAAATTTGATGCATAAACATTGGCATTTCCACCAGCATTAGAAGTTACTGTGGTTTGCTTAGTTTTTAACTTTTGAGCTTCATAATTTGCTCCAGAGTTTACTATAACATCTTGGTTGTTTGCACTTCCAGAAATTAAAACTGTAGATCCATTAGCCACTCTAACATTAAGTTTTTCTACATTAATTTTAATAGTAATTTCTGATCCTTCTTTGGCAATAATATCAAAAACGGTAGTGTCAAATGTAGTTTCACAAGAAATTCTAGAACCTTCATTGGCTTCTACAGCATCAATATCGTTAAAATAAACCGTTGCAGAAACATTATCTCCAGATAATAATTGTGTTAATGGCATTCTTATTTTGAGTTCGCCATTTTTATTTACAACTTCTACTTCATCTGAACCACTACCATTAAGAACTACTTTATTTTCATCTGATGGAATTAAAATAACATCAATTTTATCAAAAGATGTGACTTTATTAAAATCGCCTACTGCTTTTTCTGTTTGTGAAAATACTATTTGACTAAAAACTAAAAAACTAAAAATTACTTTTTTCATAATAAACTTGTTATCTTATCATTCCTGCCCATATAAACGTTTCAAAAGTAGAAATATTGTTTTTTCCTATAACAAATCCTTTATCTATATTGATTTTTTTAGCAAGATTTAACATTTTTCTAGAATCTACCTCATGTGCAGTTTCTTTTACTTCAAATGCAATTTTTTTATCTAGAATAAAATCTATTTCTTGACCTGTTTTTAATTGATAATAACTTATTTCGCCAAAATGATGCAACTGATTATATACAGCATTTTCAAACTTTGCACCACTTCCTAAATCGGTAAATTGTGAGGCAATTCCGTTGTCTAAAAAGTATACTTTTTTTGCTTTAACAATTTCTCTATCAGCATTTAAAGAATAAACTGGAATGGTTTTAATAAAATAAGTGTTTTCTAATAAATAGATATAATTTTCTACGGTTTGGCGAGATAAATTTACAGCATTTGCTATTTTAGAAATGTCTAATTTAGAACCAATTCTAGCCGATAATAATTTAATTAAACTACGAATTTCGTTAGTTTTTCTGATATCGGCAATTTGAATTAAGTCAATATTGATGTATGAACTGATAATATCTTGTAGTAAATCTTTTTTTTCTGAACTATTTTTAGTTAAAACTACTTCTGGAAAACCACCAAAATTACAATAATCGTCATATTCTAATTGAAATGAATTTAACAAATAAGTACTGTTTTCTAATTCGTTTATACTTAACAAAGGTTTAAATTTAATATTTTTAAAAGTTAAATATTCTCCAAAATCTAAAGGAAAAATTTCAAAAATTTTCTTTCTTCCTGCCATCGATTCTTGAAATTTATTTTTAATATAGTAAGAACTAGAACCTGTTACAATAAATTTAATATCATAATGGTCGTATAGATATTTAATAACACTAGGAATATTTGGTAATAATTGAATTTCATCAATACAAATCATTACTTTATTAGAAAAATCTATACCTTTTTTTTCAATCTCTAATATAGTATTATCGTAATCGTCATAATTAAATAAGTTACGATCATTAATTTTTTCTAAGTCAAAAAATATTTTTTGTTCTATTGTAGAGATTTCCATTAGTTGCTTAACCAATGTTGTTTTGCCAGTTCGTCTCATTCCTGTTAAAACTGTTACTTGCTTTACAGCTAAATGGTTTTCTAAATCCTTAAAAATCTTTCTTGTAAAATTCATTATATTCTTAAATTAGAATACAAATATATATAAAAATAATTACTACTTTACAAATAGTATAACTATTTGCTAACCATGCTTTACAAATAGTATAACTATTTGCTAACTATACTTTACAAATAGTAAACATTATCCTGTTTTATGTGGTGGTAAATTTTATAACTCTTTTTTTCTTAAAAATGTAAAATCCAATTGTTTTTTAACTAAATCGGCGTTCTTTACTTTAACATAAACTTCGTCACCAAGTTGTAAAATACTTTTAGAAACTTCACCTACAAGTGCATATTGTTTTTCGTCAAATGTGTAATAGTCGTCTTTAATTTCGCGAATTCTACACATTCCTTCACATTTATTAGATATAATTTCTACATAAATTCCCCATTCGGTTACACCAGATATTACGCCTAAAAACTCTTCATCTTTGTGATCTTGCATGTATTTTATTTGCATGTATTTAATAGAATCACGCTCGGCACTAGTTGCAAGACTTTCCATATTACTAGAATGTTCGCATTTTTCTTCATACACTTCTGCTGAGACTGATTTTCCACCATCTAAATAATATTGTAGTAATCGATGTACCATTACGTCTGGATAACGTCTAATTGGTGATGTAAAATGGCTGTAATAATCAAATGCTAAACCATAATGACCAATATTTTCTGTCGAATATTTGGCTTTACTCATTGTTCTAATGGCTAAAGTATCTATTAAATTTTGCTCTTTCTTTCCGTTAACGTCTGCCATTAATTGGTTTAACGATTTAGAAATATCTTTTTTATCACGCAAATCTATTTTGTATCCAAATTTAGAAATCAACGCTTGCATAGCAAAAAGCTTGTCTTCATTAGGTTCATCATGAATTCTATAAACAAATGTTTTCTTTTGTTTACCAATATATTCAGCCACTTTTCTGTTAGCTAAAAGCATAAATTCTTCTATTAAATGATTAGAATCTTTAGATGTTTTAAAATAAACACCTTCTGGTTCTCCATTTTCTGTTAAATTGAATTTTACTTCTACTTTATCAAATGATATTGCACCATTATTCATTCTATTTCTTCTTAGAATTTTGGCTAATTCATCCAATTTTAAAGTAGCTTCTGTAACTTCGTTAGATGCATTATATTCTTTTTTAGTTAACGAAATTGCTGCCGGAATTGTTGAAGATTTAGTTTCTATAATAACTTGAGCTTCTTCATAAGAAAAACGTTGGTTAGAATTGATAACTGTTCTTCCAAACCATTGATTTAAAACGGTTGCTTTATTATCGATTTCGAAAATGGCAGAAAAGGTATATTTTTCTTCATTTGGTCGTAATGAGCAAGCAAAATTTGATAAAACTTCGGGTAACATTGGTACAACTCTATCAACTAAATAAACCGAAGTTCCACGATTGAAAGCTTCATCGTCAAGAATTGTTCCTTCTTGTAAATAATGCGAAACATCGGCGATGTGAATTCCAATTTCGTAGTTTCCATTTTCTAATTTTTTAAATGATAAGGCATCGTCAAAATCTTTTGCATCTTTAGGATCAATCGTATAAGTCAACGTTTCGCGCATATCACGACGTTTTGCAATTTCTTCTGGATGAATTGCAGTGTCTAATTTTTGAGCAAAAACTTCAACTTCTATAGGAAAATCGTAAGGTAAACCATATTCGGCAAGAATAGCATGAATTTCGGTATCGTGTTCGCCAGGTTTTCCTAAAACATTAATTACTGATCCAAAAGGTGAATCGGCTTTTTTGGGCCAATCTTCAATTTTAACAACAACAACATCACCTTGTTCTGCGCCGTTGTATTTGTCTTTTGGAATAAAAATATCGGTATACATTTTAGCATTGGCAGTAGAAACAAAGGCAAAATTCTTTTGAATATCTATAACTCCAACAAACTCAGTTTTCTTTCTTTCAAGAACTTCAATTACTTCGCCTTCGGGTTTTTTACCACGACGACGGTTGTAAACATAAACCTTAACTTTGTCTTTATCTAAAGCATGATTTAAATTATTTGTGGGAATAAAAACATCATCTTCAAAATCTGGAGAAATAAAATATGCTGTTTTTCTTGAAGTCATATCAATTGTTCCTTCATAATAGTCTTGCGAAATTGCTTTCACTAAATAACTTCCAGGTTCATTTTCTATAATGACTTTTTGTGCAGCAAGAATTTTTAAATCTTTAATAATTTCGTTTCTACTTTTTGTATCATCCAATTCTAAAATTGCGGCAATTTGTTTGAAGTTAAAAGGCTTATTGGCATTTTTTGAAAGTATCTTAAATATTTTTTCAGAAAAGGTTTTCTCATTCTTTCCGAACTTCTTAGGTTTCTTACTCATTTTTAATTTTTAATTAATGCTGAAAATTACGAAGAAGTATTAAGATATTAGAAATAAGTAGTAAGATTTATCTAAAAAATAACTTTTACTTTCATAAAAAGAAATCTTATCAACACTTATTAAAAACAACAATAAAAAAAATTAAATAAATTTAAATTTATGATGGTTATTATAGTGTGTTCATTTGTACAATAACTTTTGTTTATAAATATAGATTTTAAACATATCTTTTTTTTTATTGATTTATTAACATACTTTTCATAATTTAACCTATTCATTCTTAACCCTTTTTTAGATTTAGTTAACAGTTGTTTATAACTAAAAACACCTCTTTTTTGTAAATAACTTTTATTATTATTTTAGTTAAAAAAAGAACTATTTATATTAATAACTTTTCTAAAAATACTCTTAACTAAATTAGTTTTTTTGAACACAATTTTTGATTACGTTTTTAAATCATATAACTCTTAAATAGTTCTAAAATTCTATCTAAAGTTGTTAACATTTAATATTAATTTAAGGTTAACTGAAAATCAACGAATTGAGAAATACTATTAACAATCTAATTTTTTAACATTTAATTTAAATATAATTTAATGTTAGTCAATGAATTACAAAAATTATATAAAACCATAAATTTATGGTTATTTAAAAATCAAACAATTAGAATAATCTTAAAAT
>JAYVKR010000004.1:0-5821 GCA_043768185.1 Flavobacterium sp. | reverse complement strand
TTTAGATTTGTGGGATATTGTTGATAAGTAAAATTGAATTATATATCATATATTTGTTTAACTATAAAAAAATTAATTGTTCCAATGACTAAAATACCTTTCATAGTATCTGCAAGAGCAGGAAAATTATTGGGAAGAGAAAATTTTTCTAATCCTGAAGGAGCAATTATTGAATTGGTTAAAAATTCGTATGATGCAGATGCAAAAAGTTGCCTTGTGGTTTTTGATATTGTATTTAAAATTGAAAAAAATGAAAACGGTATTGAAAAAAAAATAACGAATAATCTTTTAAGTAGTATTTATATAATAGACAACGGAGAAGGAATGTCAAAAGATGTCATTGAAAATCAATGGATGAAAATTGGAACTGGAAATAAAGAAACCGAGTTTATTACAAAAAATAAAAGAGTTAAGACTGGGGCAAAAGGTATTGGAAGATTTGCGCTTGATAGATTAGGTTTTAATGCTGAAATGTGGACAATATCTGACAGTAAAAAAGGATATAATTGGAAAATGGATTGGAAACAATTTGATAATTCAGATAAATCTATTTCTGAAATCACTGCTGAGTTAAGTGAAATTAATGTAAATATTTCAGAATTTATAAATCAAAACTTTAGTCATATTCAACTTAAAACTTTATTTGATTTTGATGATTTTAAAACAGGAACAATACTAAAAATATCTTCTTTAAAGGATGAATGGTTTGATACTGAAATAGCAAATGTTTTCAAAAGCCTTGAAGCATTAATTCCTCCTAAAGAATTAAAAATATTATTTGATGTTAACTTTCAACATATCCAAAAACCTGATGAATATGGTAAAGTTGAAACAGCTTTTTTTAATGATTATGATTATAAATTAACTGCAAAATATAATGCTGAAAAACTTTCAGTTGATTTTGAGATTACAAGAAATGAAATTGACCTAAAGATTGCTGAAAAAAAGTTTGCATTTTTATACAAAGATTCTAAAAACCCATATGATTTAAAAACTTTAGAAAATAAAAAGTTCTCATTTTCTAAATCCATTGACAAATTGATGAAATGGAAATTAGATGAGACTAATACCAAATTATTAAAAGAAGTTGGTTCATTCGATTTGACTTTTTATTATTTAAAATTTAATGTTTCTCAAAAAGAAGATTATCCATATAAATCAATAAATCAAAAAGAAAGAAGAACCGTTTTACAAAAGTTTGGTGGTGTAAAAATTTACAGAGACTCTTTTCGTGTTAGACCATACGGCGATCCTGATAATGATTGGTTAAAACTTGGAGCAAGAGCTACGCAAAGTCCAGCTGGTGCAGGACAAAGAATTGGAGACTGGCGTGTTAGACCAGAATCAACAGCAGGTATTATAACTATATCTAGAAAGAGTAATCCAAATTTAATTGATAAATCAGATCGTGGTGCTCTACAAGAAAATGATTCTTATGATACATTTAGAAATATAATTATTGAAGTAATTCACGAATTTGAAGTTGATAGATCTAAAATACTAAATGTTTATTATGAATATTTCAAAATTCAAAAAGAGCAAGAAAGAGAAAATGTTATACAAGAAAGAGCTGAAAAATTAGCTGATATAATAGTTTTAGAAAGAAAAGCAACAGAAGAAAAGATTTATGGTAAAAAATATAACTCAATAGATTTATTTCAACAAAAAAGAGAACAAGAGGAAAGAAAAAAATATGAGGAAGCATTCAAAGATACTTTCAAAGCAATTGATGATGAGAAAATTGAAAAAGATAATGAAGAAATAGTTCAAGTTCGAGGACTTGCAAGTTTAGGTCTGATTGTTTCATCATTTGCTCACGAACTTAAAGAAGTAAAAAATAATTCAACTGAAATAAAATCTCTTGAAAAAATTTACAAATCAATTGTTGATGATAAAATTAAAAAATCAGATGATTACAAAGATGGTATTGATATATTAGATTTACTTAATGAAAACACAAAAAAAATAAAGCATTGGATTGAATATTCATTAACAACAATTAAAAAAGATAAACGAAAAAGAGGTAAATTAGTTTTCTCTTCTTATTTAGTTTTACTTAATAAAACTTGGTCTAAAATATTTAAATCAAAAGATATTAACTTTACAATTCATGACAATGTAAAAGAGGATTATGATTTCAGAGCTTTTGAAATGGATATGGATACAATATTTACAAATTTGATTAATAATTCTATTGATTCCTTTAATAATTTAAACGAAATTCAAGAAAGGAATATAAATATTACAATTGGAATTACCGACAAAGAAATTGAAATATTATATTCTGATAATGGCAGTGGTATTTCGGAGGTTTTTCAAGATAAAGAAGAAATATTTTTACCCTTTACTACATCAAAAAAGGACAGAAAAGGACAGGAAATAGGCACTGGTTTAGGAATGTATTTGGTTAAAAATGTAATTGACGATAACAATGGAACTATTAATATTCTTGAACCAAATAAAGGATTTTCAATTAGTATTAATTTGCCAATAAGAAAAAATCAATAAGTATGAGTTTAAAGTATAGAATTGGTTACGTTGACGAAAACGAAGAACAAGTAAAGCTTTACAAACGTAAGTTAAAAGAATATGATTTTGAAGTAATTGGCTATAATTTTGAGATTGGAATGTCTCCAGAAATGCTAATGGAGCAAATCTTTAAATCAGATATTGATTTGTTAATGATAGATTTTAAGTTAAACGAATCAAATATTGTTTCATTTAATGGTGAAGTGATTGAGAGTTTTATTTATGATAAGAAGCCATTATTTCCACATATAATTTTCACTAATAAAGTGGATCAAGCTGAACCTTTCGTTGAAGATTGGAAAATTATTTTTGACAAAGATGATATTTTTCTGGATGACGAAGAGGATAAAACTGGTGTTGAAAGATTTGTTACTATGCTAAAAAAGAGTATTGAACAATATAGAAATCATATTAAAAGTAAGAAAATAATATTATCTGATTTATTAGAAAAATCAAAAACACAGGAATTATCAGCAATCGACAAGAATAACATACTAGCAGTTCAACAAGAATTAAATATTTTAGACAAAACGAAAGCTTCCGAAGTCCCAAGACAATTATTAGTTAATGACAATATAGAAAGCATTAACAACTTAAGAATTGAAGCCGAAGAATTTTTACAATCATTAATCCAAAAGCGAAAAAACAAATGATTGTAAGAGAAAAACTTCCTGTTAGGAGAATTATACCAACTAAAAGCGAAAAAGGAAATAAATGGTCCAAACATAAAAAAGATTTAAAAGTAGACTTTAACAACCATTGTGCATATTGTGGCTCTTTTGATGGATTTGCAAAAACTTATTTTGAAGTAGATCATTTTGTTCCTAAAGTTTTCTTTACAAAATTAGGAAATATTGGATTAGCTCAATATTCTAATTTAGTATATTCGTGCAAATTTTGTAATGGTAATAAATTAGCGAAATGGCCTTCTCAAAGTGAGGATGTTTACAATCAAAATAATGAAGGTTTCATTGAACCTTGTAATCCAGAATTTGATAACCATTTATATAGAACTATAGATGGTTCAATTTTATGGCATACTGATTTAGGCAAATGGATGGCGGTTGAAGCATTTAAATTTGACCAAAGAGAAAGAGAAATAAAACTATTATGGAATTTCAATAGAACAAGAATATCTATAGATTTAACTATTGACTTACTAAATAGAGAAATAGAAGGAACTGAAGAATATAATGAAATATATACAAAACTTCATCAATACTATCCAACTTATCATTCTTTTCATCAACAATTAATAGAATATTTTAATAATTTATAGTTTTGACAAATAAAAAAAAATCAGGTTCTTATTATACTCCTACAAGACTAGCAGATTTTGTAGCAGATTATTGTTTGTCTAAAATTATAAAAAAGACTATTTCCGTTTTAGAACCAAGTGTTGGCGATGGTTCTTTTGTAAAAGCAATCGCAAAAAGTGACAAATTAGATAAATTTTTAAAAATAAATTTGACAATTGTTGAAAAAGATAATTTAGAATTAGAGAAAGCAAAAATTATTGATAAGAACATAAAGTTAAATATTTTACCACATAATTCAGATTATTTAAATTTTCATTTTGAAGATAGTAATGACTATTCACTAATTATTGGAAATCCACCTTATGTAAAGAAAAATCTATTAAATGACAACCAAAAAGAGTTAGCAAAAAATATTCATAACGAAAGTGAATTGTCTAATAAAAGTATAAATAATATATGGACTTCATTTTTGATAAGTGGTATTTCCAAACTCAAAAAAGACGGCATTCTCGCATTCATATTACCATTAGAATTATTACAAGTTAAGTTTAGTGAAGAGATTAGAACATTATTAAAAAGAGAATTTGATAGAGTTGAGGTTTTTACCTTTAATGAATTACAATTTCAAGAATGTAAAGGTCAAGATACAGTTTTACTTATTGGTTATAAGAAACATTCACAAAAAGGAATATTCTTTACAAATATTACTTCATTAGATGATTTAGAAAATAGTAATTATGAATTTTATGAAAATCAATCACTCTCTGATTATGATAAAAAATGGACGCATCATTTTATTACTCCCGATGAATATGAGTTTCTAGAAAGTGTCAAAACAAGATTAAACAATGTATCTTATTATCTAAATAATCGTGCTGGAATAGTTACGGCATCAAATAGTTTTTTTATTGTAAATAAAGAGACACTTGAAAATTATGAATTGGAGAAATTTTCTAAATCAATAATTCAAAAAGGTTTGTTTGTTAATGGTTCAGTTTCATTCACTAAAAATGATTACACTAAATTAGTTGAAACTAGTAAACCTGCTTATTTATTAGATTTCAATACTTTAACAGAAAAGAAAAAAACATTAAAAATCAGAGAATATCTAAAACTTGGTGTAGATCAGAAATTGCCAGAGCGATTCAAATGTCAACAAAGAAATAATTGGTATCAAATTCCAAATATTGCTACTGTTCCCGAAGCATTTTTCTTTAAAAGATCGCATGAATATCCAAAAATGATAAAAAACGAAGCAGATATTTTGGTTACTGATAGCGCTTATAAAATAGATATGAAAGAAGGCTATAATTTAGACAATTTTATTTTTTCTTTTTATAACTCATTAACTCTTACTTTTGCAGAACTAGAAGGCAGATATTACGGTGGTGGAGTTCTTGAACTAACACCAAATGAATTTAGAATATTACCAATTCCTTATACAGAGTGTAAAAATTTTGACGTTTACAAGAAAAATTTTAAAGATAAATCTTCAATACAAGATGTTTTGAAAACTAATAATTATGAAATCTTAAATAAAACTCTTGGTTTGTGTGCAAGTGAAATTGAAAGAATCGAATCAATTAGATTAAAACTAGTAGATAAAAGACATAGAAAGTAAATTTCGCCAAACACAAAAATTCCTAGCCCAGATTGAAATGAAAAGCTTTTTACTTCCTTGTCTTTACAATTTTTAGAAATAGAAAGCGACCAACGGAAGCTCATCTAGTTCTTTAAAATTGTTGACAAGGAAGTAAAAACTTGCAATGCAAAGCTAGAAATAGCTTCAAAAAAAAACACTTCGAATACGCTTATTTTATGAGATTCCTCTTTCATCGTATTGACAAATAAAAACACTTCGACAAGCTCAGTATGACAAAATAAAAAAAAATCATACCTTTACTTCAAATACAAAGGTACAGATTATGGAAACTCAATTTGAAAGCAATCCGTTGATTGACAGACTTCCAAAGCATTTAAAACAGTTTATTAAGCCACAAGATTATGCTGATTATTCGCCTATTAACCAAGCG
>JAYVKR010000003.1:0-6780 GCA_043768185.1 Flavobacterium sp. | reverse complement strand
GGTTTACAAGATGTAAAAGTTCCAATGTATATAACTTTTATTGCCTATTGGGTTATTGGTTTTCCAATATCTTATTACCTTGGTCAATACACTTCTTTAAAAGCTGTTGGCGTTTGGATAGGACTTCTTGCAGGTTTAACAGCAGCCGCAGTTTTTTTGTATATTCGCTTTCATTATTTGACAAAAAAATTAGTAAAAAAATCCAATAATAAACTATAAATACTATGGAATTACCAAAATTTGTTCTAGGCGATAATACCGATTTTCCTGATGATATTTTTATAATTCATCTAGATTATCCAAGATTTATCATTAATTTAAAAGATGATGAAGTAGAGTTTATGGAAGAAGATGAAGATCTTGATGAAGCAGAATTAAAAGCAGAAATGGAAGGTTTAATTACCGAAGCCAATACTTTTTACGACAGAGAAATGGAACGTTACGAGAAAGAATAATAAACGTTTAAAAAAATAGTTTAAAAATAAACCAACCAAAAAACAATATGAAGAAAATTATTTACACAATAGTATCAATTTCAATTTTGCTTTTAATAGCATCTTGTGGTTCTAAAAACAACAAACAAGTTTTAAAATATACTACAGATAAAACTATTGCAATTTCTAAAATTAATTTAGAACAACTAGACGAAAAATTTCCAAAAGAAGAAATGTTGAAAGATACCACTAACAGACTTTCTTCATTGGAAAAAGAAAAGTTTAAATTATTTATGAATGCCAATGAAAACGGAATTGATATTGAAGAACCACTTTATATTATTGTAGATCAAGACAAAGAGAATTTTGCAACTTCTTTTATTATTAAAATTGATGATGCTAATAAATTTGAAAATAATTTCTCTAAAATAACAGACACACAAATAAAAATTGATAAAACTAAAAATTTAATTTACTCTAATTCTGAATTAATAGGAAGTATAAATGATGATGTACTTGTTTTATCAAGATTAATGTCAAATCCTTATGGTTCTAGTTATGGAAATTCTGGCGATGCTGCTGCAAATGAAGAGTTTTACACTAATTTTTGGAAAAGAAAAACTACTGAAAACGAAAAAATAATTGATCAAGTAAACGCCACTTTAAAAGAAGATGCCGATATAAGTGCTTGGGTTAATTTATATGCAGGAATTTCTACATTGTCAAGAGGTTACATTGAAACGCTTGCTGTAAATAAATTATTAATTGATGCTGGAGTTGGTATCGATTTAAATTTTGAAAAAGGAAATGTAGCATTCAATACACAAACCTTTTTTAATGACGATTTACAAAAATTGGTAGAAAAACATTACGATGGTAAAAATGTAAATTATGATTTAATTAAAAATATTGATATTGATAATTCTAAAATGTTTGCAGTAGGATTTATGAGTTTCGATTTTATAAAACATTTTGTAAAAGAAGCAGGATTTGAAGCATCATTAAATAAATATTTAGAATATAAAGACATTACTTTTGAAGAAATAACTAATTCATTAACTGGCGATTATGCTTTTGTAAATTTTAAAGATGAAGAAGTAAAATCTGATGATCCCTATTATTATGCCAAACCAAATTCATTATTTGCACTAGGAATTAAAGGTGATAATGCTAAAAAAGTTATTGATATTCTTTCTAACGATGGAATGATGAATTCTTTAGGTGGATCTTTTAGTAACAAAGAAATTTTAGTATTTGCAACCAATCAAAAAGATTTAAATTTATTAAAATCTAATAAAGCTGCTGCAAATAAAAAACTAGATAAAATATCTGGTGTAAATGCTTATTCTTGGACTGATGGTGAAGATATTAGCAAATCAATGAACAACGAAAAAAACAAAGCCAAAATTGAAGAAATGGTTACTGTTTCTAATGTGAAAGATGGAAATTTATCATCTGAAACTAATATTAAAATCGACAAAAAAGATAAAAATGTACTTCATTATTTAATGGGATATGAATAGCATAACTTTAAATGGAGTTGCTCCTAAATACTTTACGCCTAAAACAATTGAAACTGCCACTACAATTTGGAATAAAGAAACCCAATTTAAAAGAGGAGAAAATTATTTAATTATTGCACCTTCCGGAAGCGGAAAATCTACATTAGCAACATCTATATTGGGAAATCATTTTCAATATGAAGGAACAATTTTGTATGATGAGCTTGATTTAAAGAAACTTTCTATAGAAAAAATTGTTGGTTTTAGACAACAAGAAATTCAATTGCTTTTTCAAGACGTTAGATTAATTAATGATTTAACCATTAAAGAAAATGTTTTATTAAGAATTTTTAGTAAAAAAAATACCGATGCAATTGAAAAACTTCAATTGTATGCAACCAAGTTAGGGATTGTAAATTTATTAGATAGAAAAGCCAAAAATTGTTCTTATGGCGAAAGGCAACGTGCTGCAATTTTAAGAAGTTTAATAAATCCCGCCAATTTTTTAATTTACGATGAGTGTTTTAGTCATTTAGATTTACAAAATAAGAAAATTGCATTCGATTTAATTAGCGAAGTTGCCCTTCAAAATAATTCGAGCATAATTATGTTTGAGTTAAATAATTTTCCATTTGAACATAAATTTACAACTCTAAATTTATAATGAAACATTTTTCTAAATCATTTTTTTTATATCTAGGGTTATTTTTATCCTTTGTATTGGTGTTAAGTTGTATTCAATTGTATACCAATGCCAATTTACTTTTTGGTAAAAAAAGCAGCGATTCTAATTATTGGATAACCGTTTCTAAAACCATTACACCAGACAATATTGGAAGAAAAGAATTAATTGGATTTAATACTAAAGACATTTCTATTTTAAAAAATTGGAAAGAAGTTCAAGATATTTATCCAATAGTTTCCAACGATTTTAAAGTATCTGCCGATGGTGGAAACTTTATTCCTTTCTATACAGATATGTATCTAGAAGCTGTTGATAATGATGCAATAGATATTAAAAATTTAGAAAATTTTACTTTTAAAGACAACACAATTCCGATAATAATTTCAAGAGAATATTTAAATCTTTACAATTATGGCTTTGCATTAAATCAAGGATTACCACAAATTACAGAAGAATTTGCCAAGAAAATAGAAGTCAATATTAACATTACATTAAAAGAAAAAAACTTAAAATTTAGAGGTAAATTGGTTGGATTATCAGACAGAATTCACTCGGTTTTAGTACCAAAGAAATTTTTAGATTCTATTAACGCAACACAAAGTTTTAATAAAACACACAAAGATATCTTTACTAGAGTTTTAGTAAAAGTTAACGATGCCAACGATCAAGATTTAATAGCCAAAATGACCAAAAATGGTTACGAATCCAATCAAGAATCGTTACGATCTGCCAAGATAAAGGGAAAACTTTTTCTAGTTTTAAGAATCATTGCAATTATTGGTATTTTTATATTTTTATTATGCCTTTTTATGATTATAAATTTCATAAAAATGCAATTTCTAGAAGAACAAGAAGCAGTTTCTATTAAATATTCTCTTGGTTATTCACCTAAAAAAATGGTAAATAAAATAAGTCGCGTGTTTTGTATAAATCTTGCCATCGTTATTTTAATTTGTTTATTGCTATTATCTGTAGGACAATATTATTTAAGCAAATCTGAAGTTTCTAATAATTTGTTATCAATTTTTATCAATCCAATATTATGGTTTTTTATAATTATAATCCCAATTGCAGTATATTTTTTAGTAAACAAATTAATATATAATTGGTTAATTAAATCTTGGAAATTTTAATAAAAAAAAACAGCAACAAAAAATAATTATGTTGCTGTTTTTATTAATTACAAACCCAATTGTTTGTACCTACTATTTATTAATTTTCTATAACTAGTTTTATAATCATCACTTACAAAACTTTTTTCTAATACATTTTCCATTTCTGGTTTGCAATAATAAAATAGTTCTAAAGTATTGTCTAAAACTTTTTTACTTAAACCACAACTTTCATACCCAACAAGAAAATCATTGTATTTTAATTTTCGCTTTTTGGCGTTTAACGTTAATGCTAATTCTTCTGTATCAGCAGGATTTACTAATGCTGTTGGAACTAAGTCATAAGCTGGACATAAACTCATTCCTAATCCTTCTTTTTCTAATAATGAAAAGTTTTTTAAATGCATATCAGAGTTTCCTGTAAAAAAACTAAACAATACTTGCTCATAAAAATTACTCACATCAAGTAAAGGATTGCTAGAATATTTTAAAACCAGCTTAGCAACTTGCTCATGACTTCCTTTGTATTTATCTTCTGTAAGCCGTTCACTTAACTGGCACATATCTTCCATATGTAGCTTACCTTTTCTAGTTCTATCTACACGTTTTGTAATGTAACACAAAGTTTCGTCTTGCAATTTTACCAAACTGTGTGGTACAACTTGCAACCCACAAACAGCTGCCATATGCATAGTTGCACTTTCTAGTTCTGGTAGTTGTGCATAATGTTCTGATGGTGGTTTTAATATATAATCACCATAAAGTCCTACTATTGTAAGTTTTTTTGTTAAATTTTTTTCTTCCTTTCTATATAAACTCAATGATACTTTAGCTTGAACTCCTGTAACTGCCATTTGACTTTGTATAACTTGAGTAGCCAAATCTTTTAAATTATTTAAACTATAAGCAAGTAATGGCGTTTTTAATTGTCCAAAAAAACGTTTATTACAAGCTTCGTGAAAATCGTTTTCTCCTTTTTGCAATTTTTCATAACAATACAAACACCTGTAGCCATAAAATGGAGATGGTTCTTTTATAAGTAATTGCAAACTTGATTGTTCTAAATATTTTTTTTTATAATTTTTCATTGTTATTTTCTACTCTTACTGCTCCAATACAATCTTTACAGCACATTAAAAGTAATCCCATTCGATCTTTATAATTTATTTTCCAGTTTTTTTCGGCTAAATCTAACAACCATCCTTCTGGAATTAATCCATCAAAAAATGCAAACAATGTTTTACTTTCATATCTTTTTTCTACTAGTGGCAATGTTAAACTTACAGCTTGTGACTCAATATTTTTTAAATAGTCAGAAGTATATTCAAATGAATATCCGTCGTCTGTTTCACTAACAACGCCACAAAAAACATTTTTAAAAAATACATTACCACTTCTGTTCATTTTATATTAATTTTTCTCTATTCATTGCAACTGGTCCTAGTGTTTCACCAAACAGCCGCAAAACATCATTTACTTTATCCATTCTCAAGGTGTTTTTTCCTTGTTCTAAATCTCTAACAAATCGTAAACCTACACCAGCTTTTAATGCAAGTTCTGGTTGTGTTAACTTATTTTGTTTACGTTTCATTTTTATATGAACGCTAATATCGTTTAGATTTTTCATTATTTTTATACCTTTACAGCCACAAATATATTATTTTTTTAATAAATAATACCATAATAGGTATATTTTTATATTTTTTCAATATTTTATACCTTTTATAGTATAAATATAGATTTTATTAAAATATTGATGTAGATAAGGTATAAAATTTAGTACTTAAAATAAACAGACAGTAATTCCAAAGCAGCTGTAAAAGGAGATTTTTTATTTGTAGCAACCGCTTTTTTATTTTCTTCAAGTAACTTTATAATTTCAGGATCATTATAAAAATTATTTTTAAGTTGCTCATTAATGGTTTCCATCATCCAATATTGATTTTGATTTTTTCTATTATCATCAAAATAATTATTGCTTTTGGTAAGTTCTAAATAATCTGAAATTGTTTTCCATACATCATCAATTCCATCTTTAGTAATTGAACTACAAGTGCCAACTGTAGGAATCCAACCTGAGTTTTTTGCAGGAAATAAATGTAATGCTCTATTAAATTCGGTTTTAGCAAGCTTGGCTTTATTAATATTATCACCATCGGCTTTGTTAATTACAACTGCATCAGCCATTTCCATAATTCCTCTTTTTATTCCTTGCAATTCATCGCCTGCGCCTGCAATTTTTAATAATAAAAAGAAATCTACCATACTATGAACTGCAGTTTCGCTTTGTCCAACGCCAACTGTTTCTATAATTATGGTGTCAAATCCTGCAGCTTCACACAAAATTATGGCTTCTCTAGTTTTTCTAGCAACGCCACCAAGCGTTTCTCCAGATGCACTTGGTCGAATATAAGCGTTTTCATCTTTCACTAACTCTTCCATTCGTGTTTTATCGCCAAGAATACTTCCGTGAGAAATAGTACTACTTGGATCAACAGCCAAAACGGCAACTTTTTTTCCAAGCGATGTTAAATACTGACCAAAAGCTTCTATAAAAGTACTTTTTCCAACACCAGGAACACCAGTAATTCCAATGCGTACCGATTTATTTGCAAATGCCAAACAACCGTTTATAACTTCGTTAGCTTTTACCAAATGTTCACTATTTGTACTTTCAACCAACGTAATTGCTCTGCTTAAAGCTACTTTATCGTGCTTTAAAATTCCAGAAATTAATTCGATAGCGCTTGGTTGAATTTTTCTAAAACCAATAATTTTATCAATAGACAATTTACTGAAAATTTCAGGTGCTTCAATGCCTTCTTGCTCTTTCAATGCCGATTTTTTTATAATTTCCTTCAATTCTAAAGCTTTTTGTAAAAATACTAATTATTGTTTTAAATTTTTATTTTTAGAAGCAATATGTTTTGGCTTTTCTATAAACCATTTTCGTGCTGTACATTTCAATCTTTTTCTATAATAAAAAATTACAGAAAAAGGATTTTCATTTCCATCACGGCTAGAAAATTATGTCTTTTGTAAAATGT
>JAYVKR010000002.1:0-3183 GCA_043768185.1 Flavobacterium sp. | reverse complement strand
TACGCGTTCTTCTTTTTTGGATGGTCTTGGTACTGCGTTTAAATCGGCAAATTTATTCCAAAGATTTTTTGGTTCTAAGTTTCTTATTTCTTGGCTCATTATGTTTTTGTTTTACACGAATTTCACGAATTTACACGAATATTTTACATTGCGAAATTTCACTAATAGGTTTAATTTGTTTCTTAATTTATGTACACAAAGTTACAAACTTTAATTTCTTTACAAATTGATTTGTTATTATATTTACATTTTATAATTATTCGTGAAAATAAAATTTATTTTACCTTTATTTCTATTATTTCAAATACTATTTTTGAAAATAATTGCCTTTTTTCCAGAGATTGTAGAACGATTTTACAGCAATGGATTGTATGTTTATAGTTCTAAATTTTTTAGAACTTTGCTAGGTAAAATTCCTTTTTCTGTTGGAGATGTATTTTATAGTATTTTAATTTTATGGATTTTAAAATGCATTTGGAAAGCTAGAAGATCTTGGAAAATAAATTGGAGAAATAATATTTTAAGTGTTTTAAGTTATGTTTCTATATTGTATTTTGCTTTTCATATTCTTTGGGCATTTAATTATTATAGAGTTCCATTATTTAAAAAAATGAATATTAAAAGAGAATATTCTGAGCAAGATTTGATTGTGTTTACAGATAAATTAATTGCCAAAACTAATGCTGTTCATTTCCAAATTACTAAGGATAAAAACACAAAAGTTGTTGTTCCTTATTCTCAAGATTCTATTTTTAAAATGACTCAGAAAGGTTATGATAACTTGGCAAAAGAATATCCTTTTTTTAAATATGAAATTCCCAGCAGAAAAAAATCATTGTTTAGTTTGCCTCTGACTTATATGGGATTTGGTGGATATTTAAATCCGTTTACCAATGAAGCGCAAGTAAATTATAAAGTTCCAATGAATGGATTTGCAATGGTAATAAATCATGAAATGGCTCATCAAATGGGTTATGCTAGCGAAAGTGAATGTAATTTTATTGGATTTTTAGCCAGTATAAAAAATGACGATTTGTATTTTAAATATGCGGCTTATACTTTGGCTTTAAAATATGCATTACGAAATATTGAAGCGTTGAAAGGTAAAAAAGTGAAAATTTATTTTGATAAAATTAATGTTGGAATACTAGAAAATTTTAAAGAAGATAAATTGTTTTGGGAACGTTATCACACCTTTATCGATAGTGGTTTTGAAGTATTTTATGATACTTTTTTAAAAATGAATCAGCAACAAGATGGAATGGAAAGTTATAGTAAATTTATTGATTTGCTTGTGAATTTTAATCAGTTGTGAGTTGTCATTTGTGAGTTTTGAGTTATGAGTTGTGAGTTATATGTTTTAATATTAAATTATTTTTGAGATAACTAATATTTTTTTACTAATTTAATTTATCAAATCTTAGATATTTTAACCCACAACTCAAAACCCACAACTCACTAAACTTCATCACTAGTAAACGTTGTGAAACTTTTCTTTTTAAATGGTCTAATTATTAAACGTCCTTCTCTGTCAAAACGAATGTAATTATAAACCCAGTTTAAGAAAACTACAGCTTTGTTTTTAAAACCAATTAGTGAATATAAGTGAACTAACATCCAAACGAACCAAGCAAATATTCCACTAAAATGGTAGTTTGGTAAATCTACAACGGCAAGATTTCTACCAATGGTTGCCATAGAACCTTTATCGTTGTATTCAAAAGGTTTTAGTGGTTTTTTATTTACTAATTTTATAATATTTTCTCCCAACAAATCGCCTTGCTGCAATGCTGGTTGTGCCATCATTGGATGACCTTGTGGAAATTTTTCTGTTTCCATTGTAGCAATATCGCCAATGGCAAATATATTTTCGTAACCAACAACTTGATTGAATTCGTTTACACGAATACGTTCTATTTTTTCTATTAATGCTGCTGCACTAAGTCCTGGAATATTTGCGCCTTGAACTCCTGCAGTCCAAATTACGGTTGCGGTTTCAAAAACCAAATCAGAGTTGGTTGTAATTGTTTTTCCGTCGTAATTGGTAACTCTAACGTTTTTCCAAATGGTTACACCTAGATTTTCTAGAAATTTTTCTGCTTCGGCAGATGATTTTTCAGACATTGTGTTTAATACTCTATCGCCACTTTGCACAAGATTTATTTGCATTTTGGCAATGTCTAAATCTGGATAATCTTTTTGTAGAATTGCCTTTTTCATTTCGGCAAGTGCGCCAGCAAGTTCTACACCTGTTGGTCCTGCGCCAACGAGTACAAAATTTATTAAGCTGTCTTTTTCTGCTTGATCATTGGTTAAAACAGCTTGTTCAAAATTTTCTAGAATTAAGCTTCTAATGTTTAATGATTGCGGAATGGTTTTCATAGACATTGCGTTGCGTTCTATTTCTTTGTTGCCAAAATAATTGGTTTTAGAACCTGTTGCAATGACTAGATAATCGTAGTTGAGTTCTCCTATTTCGGAGATTATTTTTTGGTTTTGGGTGTCAATTTCTTTTACTGATGTGAGACGAAAATAGAAATCTTTATATTGTTGGATTACTTTTCTTATTGGGTAAGCAATTGATCCTGCTTCTAAACCTCCGGTTGCTACTTGATATAAAAGTGGTTGGAAAGTATGGTAGTTATGTTTGTCAAGTAATACTACTTGCAGATTTTTATTTTTTAGTTTTTTGGCTATGCTTAGTCCTGCGAAACCTGCTCCTATTATTACTACTCTTGAGTTTTTAGATTGTGGGATATTCATTTTGGATGTTCTTCTGTTTGTTTTACAAAGTTAGTGAAGTTTATAAATTTATTGTTAATTTACTTTAAATTTTCGGAAAATGATTTTTTATTTTTCACACGAATTTCACTAATTTTTGAATTCTTTGATTTCTTTTTTTGGACACGGATTTTACCGATGCAAGCAACACAGATTTAAAACGGATTTTTTATTTTTTAGATGAACCTATCCTCAAACTTTGTCATTCTGAGGCACGAAGAATCTCACCCAAACTAATTTAATATTGTTGTGGAGATTCTTCGTGCCTCAGAATGACAAAGTATATGGTAGGTTTTACTTAGGATTTCACACGAATTTCACGAATTTTCACTAATTAATTGTGGATTGATTTTGAAATACCGTAAATAGTATATTCAAATACAAAAATCATCGTACTATTTG
>JAYVKR010000001.1:0-2650 GCA_043768185.1 Flavobacterium sp. | reverse complement strand
AATTGAACTGTTTTTTCTTCAATTTCGGCATAAGACAATTTATCTTTTGTTTGATAAAAAAACATAATGGCATACGACTTATTTAAATTTTCGTGAATTATATGTTTGTTTAATCTGTAAGTTTCTCTTAAAACACGTTTAAAATAATTTCTATCTACAGCATTTTTAAAATGTTTTTTAGAAACAGAAACGCCAAATTTTAATTTTTCTAATTCGTCATTTGTTTCAACATAAACCAATCGCAACGGATATTTTGTTACCGATTTTCCTTTAGAAAAAAGTAAATCAATAGTTTTTTGACTTTTAAGTTTTTCGTTTTTTGGATAGTTAAAATCCATAAATAACTTTAATTATAAATGTTGTAAACAAATTTTACTTCGCTGTAGTTGATATAAAATTGCATTCTGTTGCCTTCTTTTTTTCTTGTAATTGCTAGAATTTTGCATTGCGAACCATTGTTGTCTACACAATCAAAAGGAACTATTTTATCAGTATCGGTTTCAATTTTATCGCCATAAGATTTTATAGTAAACATTTGAATTGTTGGCGAATTAACTACAATTCTATCTTTTTTGGCATCAATTGTAATTATAATTTCTGCGTCTACAAAGTCTGACCATTTTCCCCAATTTCCTCTTTCTGTTTTTTCTACAAAACTTACACTACTTGTTTTTAAAGTAATTGTTTGCGCAGGCAACATTGCATTTGCACACAGTAAAACAAAAAGTATTAGAATTTTTTTCATTATTAAAATTTTTATCCGTTGTAAAACTACAAATTCTATTCCAAAAAAACATTTTAATATTATTTTGGTAGTATAAATATAATTTTACATTTGTATAATATTTAATTTACTAACTACCTACATTATGAAAAAAATTACACTTTTATTATTAATATTTTCAACGATTTCGCTTGGTCAAAAAAAAGTAGAAGTTTATAAAAAATTAGCCAATTTTACTTGCGAATGTGCTAAGTCTAAAGGAAATGAAAATTTAACCGATGTTGCAGTTGGATTGTGTATTTTTGAATCATTGAATAAAATCAATGTAAAAGAACAAAAGATTATTGGATACAATTCTGAAAAAAAAGCTGAACTTTCAGACGAAATAGCAGAAAATATTGGAACTGAAATGGCTTTTATTTGTCCAGAAGTTTTTTCTAATTTAGAAAGTCAAGAAGGTCAATCAGAGGAAGTTGATCTTGATTTATATTTTACAGGAAACTACAGTGCAACGGCTTCTAACGAGTTTAATACAATTAAAGTTTTAGATGAAAATAAATTACAAAAAGATTTTATTTGGTTATTTCCATTTGATGGTGATGCATTGTTAATGAAGAAAAAAATAAACGTTGGCGAGAAAATTGAAGTTCGCTACAGAGAACAAAGTTTTTTTGATCCAAAAACTAATGCTTATAAAATTTTTAATGAAATATTAGAAATTAAATTATTATAAAAAAAGGCGTTCAGTTTTAAATTGAACGCCTTTTCAGCTTTATTTTATCTTATAACTATTATTTTCTTTTTTTAAATCTGCCATAAATCCTAAAGCATCAATTGTAGTTTTTTAATTGTGGTTCTAGATTTTGATATTGTAAATTCATAATTTGGATTTCCCCAAGTCCATAAATTAACGATGGTTTATTAAAAACTAAAAACTAAACGATTTTTAACGTGTTTGCTTTCTTTAATTCTTAATGCTTTATCTGTTTGCAATTCATATTGTTTTTGTTTTTCAAGTAATTTAAACCATAAAATTGCTGGAATTGTATTGTTAGAATGTAATTCTAATCTAATGATAGTTTTTTTACTAGGAATGCGACCATTATTTAAAATAGAACTCAATTCAGTGTTAGACAATTCAATATCTTTTGCAAAATTTTTATTTAATTTATAACTCAATCTAATATATTTTCTTAAAAAATATGAAAATGTATAATCATCATTATAGTTGTCAGATTTTACGTAATCTTCAATTGTATAGTGCAATTGTTTAACCTTAGCATACAGAATTTGATTTTCGTTTAATGTTTCATTTACGTTTTTTCTAGCTAATTTTAAATCTTCTGTAGCTTTATTAATTTCAATAGTAGAAAGTTTTTTTGATCTAAAAATAAATACATCAGCTAACTCTTCGTTTTTGTATTTTAAGTTTAATTTATCTGTTTTCATAATTCATTTTTTTCTAATAATTTAAATAACGAAACACCTTCTAAAAATATTTGTAAACCTGCTTCAAGCATTCCATACTTATTAATGTAATGTGATCTTAATTCGGTTTTTGGAAGTAAAGAAACGCAAGCGTTTTCTGCATGTTTTTTTACAGCTTCTCTACATGCAAATGCTATTAAATTTTCTGCAATTCCATCATATTTTTTATTTTTACCTCTATTTTCTTTATAGACTGTCAATAATTTAATTTCAAACCTTTCTTCTTGTTCAAAATGAATGAGTGATATTAAACCTAAAATTTCATCAGAAAAACTAATTCTTAATTTATAAACCAAATTTTCTTTTTCTAAATTCCAATTAAAAAAATATTTAGCTTTTGTAATTTTTTTATAATCTTCTGCTGTCACTAACTCTATAACAACATTAATTTTTACAGAATTTTCTATAAGAGTAATTCTTGGCATACACAAATGTAAA